>JBOGLB010000342.1:0-2502 GCA_050745965.1 Terriglobales bacterium
CCGTCGTAGTGGTCTTACCGGCATCAATGTGGGCCATGATGCCGATGTTCCTGCAACGTTCTAATGGGACTTGTCTAGGCACTGTGTTCTCTGCTGCTTTCTGGGGCTCAGTAATTCAATTTGGTAATTTTGTAATTGAGTTAATTTGGTAATTGAAAATCAAACAAAATTACTCAATCTTCTTCACCATCTGTAATGTGCGAAGGCCTTATTGGCTTCCGCCATGCGATGTACGTCTTCTTTCTTCTTTATTGCGGCGCCTTTTCCGTTGGAGGCGTCGAGCAATTCGTTGCTTAACTTGTCAATCATGCCTTTTTCGCCTCGTCCGCGAGAGTAGGCGATCAACCAGCGGATAGCCAGCGAAGTGCGGCGGTCGGCATTCACTTCCACCGGAACCTGGTAGTTCGCGCCACCTACGCGGCGGGTCTTAACCTCGAGAAGGGGTTTTGCATTCTCAACTGCTTTGGTGAAGAGCTTCAATGGCTCGTCGCCACCCTTCGCGGCTACGCGGGTCAATGCCTCATAGAAAATGCCTTCGGCGGTGCTCTTCTTTCCCTGCCACATCATGGAATTGATGAACTTTGTCACCAAGTCGGAGCCGTAAACTGGATCGGCTTCGACTTTGCGTTTCGCGATGTATCCTTTTCTTGGCATTCGGCTACTAGCTCCTGGCTGACGACTTAGGGAGATTCAGTTGCCAGCTTTCAGTTCTCAGTTCTCAGTTCTCAGCCTACGCTTTCGGGCGCTTGGCTCCGTATTTCGAGCGGCTTTGTTTTCGGTTGGCTACGCCTACTGCGTCGAGTGTGCCTCGCACAACGTGATATCTCACTCCGGGAAGATCCTTTACGCGGCCTCCGCGGATCAGCACGATCGAGTGTTCTTGCAGGTTGTGTCCGACGCCAGGAATGTAAGTCGTGACTTCGATTCCATTGGTCAGGCGCACACGGGCAACTTTGCGCAGCGCGGAGTTCGGCTTCTTCGGCGTCTGCGTGTATACGCGGGTGCAAACACCGCGCTTCTGCGGACATCCCTGCAAGGCTGGACTCGCGGTCTTGTATCGCGGACGCTTTCGGCCGTCGCGAACTAACTGATTAAAAGTTGGCACTCGTTGTAACTCCTTGCGGTTGCTTCTGTCCGCGCATACTGTTCACGCCCACGTCGAGCCAATAAATGTGGGCGTGCATCTGCTTTTTCCCGATAAAGGGGCTGGGTGGCGATGTGCCAACCATACTTTCCCGCTCCAGGGCGAGAAATCTAAGGATTTTTCCCGTTAACTGACGCTAACGACGGTGACGCAAAGCCTCATTTCCCGATTTGAAACTTAAAGCAGGGAAACTCTGGAAGCGCTCCGTTTCGTCAACACCGTTCTGCATAGCCTTCCAACGGCGGAAGATATTCGCAGAACGTTTTCAGCGAGGGCGTCGGCGAAATCTGATCGCAGACGTTGTATTTTCACAAGCTTAATTGCATCTTAACAGATTGTTGCAAGCCACACTTGTCGCGTGGACACAATCGAAGCAAAAATGACCTGTGGAACCTTATAAATATAACAATGGAACGGCGCAACGTCAACCGCCGCAGGCGAGAGTGCCCACTCCACACAAAATGGAGAGTCGCGGAAGGTTGAAACTATCCTAATTATCCTTCATCGAAGCCCCGATTACGCGATGGTTACTATCGTTGATTGCTCATGAATTGGGCGGCGCATATAATTTGATCACTTCTGCCCGACACTAGAGGTTGATTCCCCCATGCACAAGGCCGCTGGTGCCGAGCTTAGCCGTCAGTCGCAAGAGCTGACGATTTTTCATGATGTCGCCAAGGCGCTGACGTCGTCGCTTGATCTCGATTCAATCCTGCAAACCATTATGGACAAGATGGCGGAGTACTTTCGCCCGGAGACCTGGTCTCTGCTCATGCTCGACCACGAGAAAAATGAATTGTACTTTGCCATTGCGGTGGGGGTGGCGTCGGAATCGCTGACGAATGTGCGGCTTAAGGTTGGCGAAGGAATCGCCGGTTATGTGGCCAAGCATGGCGAAAGGCTGATTGTTCCGGACGTGGATGCGGATCCGCGATTCGCCAAGCGCATTGATGAAATGACGAAGCTGGAAACACATTCCGTTATTTGCGTGCCTGTGAGTTCGAAGTTGCGAGTGCTTGGCGTGATTCAGCTGGTGAACGTGGATATGAGGAATTTTGGCGATCAGGAATTATTTTTCTTGCAGGCCCTTTGCGACTATGCGGCGATTGCCATTGAGAATGCGCGGTCAGTTGAGAAAATTCAGGAACTTACCATTACCGACGATTGCACCGGTTTATATAACGCTCGGCACCTTTATAAGACTTTGGAGACTGAGGTTTACCGGTCATCGCGTTTCGGCTATGAGTTCGCCGTGGTGTTCATTGATCTCGATCATTTCAAGCATGTCAATGACACTCACGGACACCTGATAGGAAGCAAACTGCTTGCGGAGATCGGGTATCTGGTCAAAGCGCAAC
>JBOGLB010000343.1:0-2812 GCA_050745965.1 Terriglobales bacterium
GCGCTGTGGATGAATCCTCGCGATTCAACGACCTCGGCCACCGCATGATGTGCGTGTGTTCCTGCAATCAAATCCTTCTGGAATGTAATCACGTCGGCTGCCCTTATTCGGAGCGCATGCGCGGCGAACTTATGGCTGCGCTTGACCGCGGCGATAATGACGATCTCGTCTTGCAGGCGTTCGTGCAGAAGTATGGAACAACGGTGATTGCCGCTCCAACACATAAAGGGTTCAATCGCGTAGCCTGGATCATGCCTTACCTCGCGCTGATTTTCGGAATCGGCGGCGTTGCGCTGATTGTCCGCACGTGGAGGGGACGTCCGTTACTTCTACCGGCAGGCGCCGTCAAGCCGGCGAGTGGACCTGAGCTGGACCGCTTTCGCGAACAGGCGAGAAAAGAGACCGGGGACGTATGATTCTTCTTGTCTGCCTGCTTGTACTCGCCAGCACTCTACTTTACGTCTTTTATCTGCCCGGAACTCTTCAACTGGGACCCGAGAAGACCCGGATTTCCTACTTGCAGGAGCGCAAGGAAGTTGTTTATGAGAACCTGCGCGACCTTAATTTCGAATTTAAGGCCGGGAAGTTTCCAGAGACTGATTATATGGCAATGAAAAGTTCACTCGAAGAAGAGGCAGCGGCTCTTCTATTGGAAATTTCGCGGATTGAAGAAACCGGCCGCGTTCCCTCCTTTCGCTCTCAAAGAAAAAGGACTTGAGTTTTTGAAAACCTTCCTCAAAGTATTTGGCTCTCAAAAATCCCTCGTTCTCGTTCTTGCGGTTATCGTTGCGATCTTTATCTTTGGCGCTGATGGCTCCGCCGCAACCCTTACCGGTACAGTAACGAATGGAACAACGAATAAACCCTCGGCTGGCGACGAAGTCATTTTAATAAAATTGGCGCAGAGCATGGAGGAAGCCGGCCACACGCAGACTAACGCCGGCGGAAAATTCAGCCTCACTCTTGATGACGACGGCCAGCCACATCTGATTCGCGTTATCCACCAGGATGTTACTTATCACCAAATGGTTCCTCCCGGAACTTTTTCGGTCGAAGTAAAGGTTTACGATGTAGCGAAGAAAGTTGCAGGAGTTAGTGCCGTCGCCGACCTGATGTACCTACAAGCACAGCGCGGACAGCTCGGCGTGAGCCGGATCTTCGCTGTCAATAACTCATCGAATCCTCCGCGCACCCAGATGAATGATCAGAATTTCGAATTCTATTTGCCGGAAGACGCTCAAATAGATTCCGCGCAAGCCCAAACCGCAGGAGGACGGTGGGTGGATTCTGCTCCGGTGCAGCAGCGCGAAAAGGGGCGCTTCGCTTTCGTGTTCCCCGTGCGGCCCGGCCAGACTGAGTTCCAGGTCTCGTACCATCTGCCGTACAACGGCAAGGCGACCATAGATCCCAAGCTGATTTACCCGCTCGATCATTTTGTTGTCATCATGCCGCAGGCGATCCAATTTTCTGCTGCCGCGCAAGGAATTTATGAAGATAAGCAACCGCCCAGCCCGCCGGGCGCAATCGCCGAAGTAGCCAGCAAAGCTCGTCCGGGAGAGAAGTTGGCATTCGATATCTCCGGCAGCGGCGTTCTGCAAGACGACAACTCCTCGGATCAGGGCCAGGGCGTCGCAAGCTCCATGCCGCCATCGGTCACAGATACGCGACCTGGCGGAGGCCTCGGGCCGCCAATTGATGCGCCCGACCCGCTGCAAAAATATCGCTGGTACCTGCTTGGAGGGTTTGCGGTTTTGCTGATGGCTGGTGCGGTTTACATCGCAGGACGTTCAAGGACTGTTGCGGTCCCAAGTTTCGCTTCTCCGATGGAAACGGCTGACCGTGAGCGCGAGGCCCAGCCTGCGCGACGATCTTCAATGCTGCTCGAAGCTCTAAAGGAAGAGATGTTTCAGTTGGAACTCGATCACAAGCAGGGCCGTGTCTCTAAGGAAGAATACGACAAAGCGAAATCCGCCTTAGATCAGACCCTGGAACGGGCGTTAAAGAGACAAGCGGAGAAGCCGCTCTAGGGACGCGCCTTCAGAATTTGCGCAAAAGGGCTTTCTCGCGGATCGCGAAACCTCAGCGGCTGAAGCCGATCTTGAGAATGAGTGCATTATCGCAGCGGTGAACCGCTGCGCCACCCGTTTTCCGCCGTCGTAGGAAACCTTTTCAAACTGTCGTTCCGTTCTTGCGACTTTGCCGACCCCTGTGAAAGCGTTTCGTCCGGTTTGCCAAATCCGACTTCGCAGAACTTTGTGATCCATCTCAAGCCTGACGATAAAATTCGTTCAAATTGATCGCTGTTAGATTGGTATTGGTCACAAAGCATCAACTGACGATAGACTTATAGTCTTCGAGGTGAGTTGAATGTTGGTTGTCATGCAGGCGCACGCTACGCCCGAACAAGTGCGCGCGGTGTGCGAAAAGATTGAGTCGCTGGGATATCGCGCCCATTCGATCCCGGGCGCCGAGCGGACTGCCATCGGCATCACCGGAAACCAGGGCGAGATCGAAATCGGCACAATTGATGAGATGGCCGGAGTGCACGAAGTCATCCGCGTAACCAAGCCATACAAATTGGTCAGCCGCGATTTCAGGCAGGACAATACGGTAATAACTTTTCCTGGCACCGATGCGACCATCGGAGGTCCGCAATTGGCCATTATTGCCGGACCTTGCGCCATCGAGAGCCGCGGGCAGGCCTTTGCTGTGGCTGAACGAGTGCATCGCGCCGGTGCACAGTTCTTTCGCGGAGGCGCATATAAGCCGCGCACTTCCCCATATTCGTTTCAGGGCTTGGGAGAGGATGGAC
>JBOGLB010000344.1:0-2860 GCA_050745965.1 Terriglobales bacterium
TTCCCACGCTCTGCACAGGCCGCACTGTTTCCCCCAAGACTACGGCGGCGATCAAAATGGAAAATATGGGTTCCAGGCAACTCGTAACGACGGCGCGGGTTGGTTCCAGATAGCGTAATCCGGCGAAATAGAAGGAGAATGGAATTAACATTGAAGTCAGCGAAAACACGGCCAGGAATAGCCATTGCGTTGCAGAATAATGTGCGGCAACGATTTTCCACGGCGGATTGAGGATCAGCCAAAAAACGGCTGCCGCCAGCAACATGTACAACATGACCGTCCAGTGATCATGCCGCTCAACCATGCTGTGTCCGCTGACGTTGTAGAACGCGTACGAAAACGCAGCAAGCAATGCTGCCACCACGCCAATTGAATTCAGATGTATGCTGCCGCTGCTGAATGCTCCGATCGCAATTGCGATGCCAATGACTGCCAGCGCGACAGCCGCCAACTTTTGAATCGTCGGCTTCTGAAAACCTCGTGCAACCATATACAGCAGCACCCAAACGGGCGCCGTATATTGCACGGTAATTGCCGTCGCGACATTCGTTTTTTGAATGGACAGGTAATAGAAGTAGTTGGCGCTTGCGAGACCGACCACCCCGAGCAGCGCCATGCTGGCAATGTCGGCTCGCGGTAGTTTCAAACTTCTCCATCCCCGCCGTGCGGACAAAACCGGCAGAAGAAAGAGCAGAGATAACGTTGTGCGGCTCTGCGAAAGGATCAGTGGATCAATCGAACCAACTGCCTGACCGCCGAAAAGTAACCGGCCGGTGAATACGGCTCTTCCCATTGTCGCCGATACACCCCAAAAAAAAGTCGCGGCAGCGATGTACAGATATCCGCGGAGGGAACGCGTTGTCCTAGACAATTCGGGTTGAGAAGACTTAACGAGGGTCATCCCAGGAACATCCTCGCGTAGAGACGTTCCTTGCAACGTCCGCCGTACTCCAGATCAACAATCATAGAAAACGCGGCTAGCTACCGCCGATTATCCGTCCTGGGCTCAGGATGGATTAACACCCGAAACAATTCTGGCGCTTCCTGTTTGAAGCGGATTTCCAACTCAGTCGAGATATCGTGCACCCGCGAAAGCGGCAAATCGTCCGATAGCGTGCAGTGACAGGAGACATAGAGCCTGCCTCGCACCCTTTTGACGGCTATGTCGTGCATGTCCAGAATTTCCGGAAATTCGGAGGCAATCTTCTTAAGCTTTTTTTCCAATCCCGCGTTCCGTAGAATTTCATCCCCTCTCTCAATGGTCGCGGGCTCACTTTCGATATGAGTCAAGATAGAGGAAATCTCGGGCACTTCGCTGCGGATTTCGGATTCAAGCAAGGTCACGTGATCGTGAGCTTCTTTCAAACTCAAATGCTCGTCAAGTTCGAGATGCTGCTCCACATGCAAACGGCCGTGCAGATTCTGAATGCTTACATCGTGAACGTTATAGTTGTTCTTTGTAGCCACGCCGCGAACCCGGTCAAAAATGTTTTCCGTATATGCGGCTCGCGGTGTGGAATGAACGATGACATCAGCGTCCGGCAGTACATCGTGCACAGCAGCGGTCACGGCCGCGGCAACCTGTTCAGAGCGTTGGAAGGTAACGTTGCGAGCCAGGCCAATTGAAAGGTCCGCAAAGTACTTGTTGCCTGCCCGGCGGATGCGGACGCGATCAACTTCGAGCAGACCCTCGACATTCCGCACTGCCGAAATGATGCGGAGGCGTACCCCTGCCGGCGCTGCATCCAGCAAAGCGTCAACCGTCTTGCGGGCAAGGCGCGAACTGACGTAAACCACGACGCCTGCAACAAAAAGCGCGGCCACCGGATCGGCATCCCGCAGCCATCCAACCGCAAATTTGCGTCCGAGCATCACCAGCAATAGGCCGGCCACCACAACGCCGCTCGACCAGATGTCAGTGGAGTAATGAAGAGCGTCCGCTTCCAAAGCCTGACTGTCGTACTTGACAGCGATCTTACCAAGGGCGCGGGATCTCCAATAATCCAGCAGCATGGAAATAAACATTACGAGAAAGGCAGTCAGGGTCGGCTCGATATCAACGTGATGGAAAAATAGCCTGTGCACCGCCTCGTAAATAATCCAGACACACGTCAGCAGCAACAAACCCGTTTCAATGAACGCAGAGAAATTTTCAACTTTTCCGTGGCCATACTGGTGGTCCGCGTCCGCGGGCTTGTCCGAGACCTGTACCGAAAAAAGCGTAATGACAGATGCGATAAGGTCGAGTGCCGAATGTGCAGCTTCCGAAAGAATGCCCAGGCTGCCGGTCGCCACCCCCACAATAACTTTTAAAGTGGTGATCGCAATGGAGGCCAGCACCGACCTTCCCGCGACCGCGCGCTTTTCCCGCCGCATGGATTGCGGGCTGTAAACCAAATGCGCTTCCGGCATCTGTGCATTATCGCCGGAGCAACTGCTTTCGCCAACTTTGAGTAGTGTGACCTCTACTCCGCTATTGCCTTCCGCTCTGTGCTAGGATTTTGATGATCCCTATCGAACTTCTCTGGAGGAACCTCCGAAATGATGCGATTTGTTTTGTTTGTTCTGTTATTAGCGACCCTTGCCGTGGGGCAGGAAAACAGTTCCACCCCCGCCGCTCCGGCCCCACCTAAGGTGACCAGTTCGTCGCATACCAAAACCGCAAAGGCCGGCATGGCGGCCAATCCGGCGGTCATCACCATTAAAGGCGTGTGCGAGGCTTCAGCCGCGGAACGGACACCCGCAACAAAGAGTGCCGGTCCCGAATGCAAAACCGTCGTCACTCGAGCTGAATTTGAAAAGTTGGTGGACACCCTGAAAGTGCCGCCACAAGCGGAAAAGCAGTTCGCCACTCAATATG
>JBOGLB010000345.1:0-3073 GCA_050745965.1 Terriglobales bacterium
CAGCGAAGACTTCCCGCAATGCGGCAAGCATTTGACCGGTCTGCGCCTTCGAGCCCAGTGTGATCCGGACGCAGCCGTCGCATCCCGGATCGCTGGAGCGGTCTCTTACTAAAATTCCACGTTTGCGCATTGCCGAAATAAACGCCGAAGCCTGAGAACCGAAATACATCAGCACAAAATTTGCCCGGCTTGACCAATAGTGCACGCCCCACTCCTCAAGTTCACGTTCTAACAGCTCACGACCGTCGCAAACTTCGTTCACATATTTTCGGACATACTCTTGATCGGCCAACGCATCCGGAAGGCACGCCAACGCAATAGAATTGACGTTATAAGGGGAACTTACGGGACGTACAAATTGCATTTGATCCACAGGGCCCGCCAGTACGCCGATTCGCAGCCCGGCCAAACCATAAGCCTTGGAAAATGTTCGCGACACAAATAAGTTGGGATGGTTACGTACTTCCGGCATCATCGTCTCGCCGCAAAATTCAAAATATGCTTCGTCAATCAATAACGCAGCACGCGGCGCTGCGGCTGCGATCTTGAGCAAGTCGTCAGCCGACGCCAACGTGCCCGTAGGATTGTTGGGATTGGCGACCGCAATCAACCGTGTGCGTTGATTGATGTGCGCCAGAACATTTTCCAGCGGAAAGCTAAAGTCTTTACCTGCCTGCACTGCGACAACCTTTGCGCCCGTCGCCGCCGCGTAAATTTCGTACATGGAAAACGTTGGAACCACGATGATAGCTTCATGTCCCGGCTCAAGATACGTTTCGCAAATTAAATGGATGGCCTCATCGGTTCCATTGGTAAGCAGTAATTCTTCCGCTCGAATTCCCAAATGTGACGCGACAATTGCCTCCAGCGGCTCCCGTTCCGGATATCGCGCCAGTTGTTCGGCATTTAGCTCGCGCAATCGCTGCATCACGCGCGGCGAGCAGCCGACGGTGTTCTCGTTGAAATCCAGCCGCAATCCCTGCCGATTTCCCAACGGCGGGTGATAAGATTTCAGGCCGCGCAGTGCATCTCGTGGCTCAAGCATGACCCGTCCTTATCCAGATGGATTCCGCGTGTGCGGCGAGACCTTCAGTTTCGGCCAGACACTCGATCGAAGGGGCAAGACGTTTCAAGCCCTTTCGGGAGAGTTCCTGCACCGTAATAATTTTCACGAAGTCGAGCACACTCAGTCCTCCTCGAAATCGGGCGACTCCGGCGGTGGGTAAAACGTGATTCGGTCCCGACGCGTAATCTCCTGCTGCTTGCGCCGAATAGTCGCCGACAAATATCGAGCCTGCATTTTGGATGAACGGCAAATGCTTCCGTTCCACGGTAATGTGCTCCGGAGCAATTTCGTTGGCCCAGTCCAGAGATTGGCCGACGGATTCCGCGACCAGAATTATCCCATTCCGGCTCAGGGATTCCTGAGCGATCAAATTCGAGTGCGCCAACTTCGGGGCATGCTTTTCCACTGCTTTAGCCAGCGAACGCGAAGTCGTGATAAAAATTGGCAGCGTCTCTGGATCGTGCTCCGCCTGAGCGACCAGATCCGCAGCGATGAATTCGGGCTTACCCGCATCGCTCAACACAACTATCTCGGTTGGACCGGCCAGAAAATCAATAGAGCAGTCGAATGAAACCATTTTCTTGGCGGCTGTGACGTAGCTGTTCCCCGGTCCAACAATCTTATCCACGCGCGGAATACTCTCGGTCCCGTGTGCCAAGGCCGCAATCGCCTGAGCGCCACCAACCCGGTAGAACTCCCGTATTTCCAGCATGCCCGCAGCCGCGAGCACTTCCGAGCGAGGCTGCGGAGAAACAATTCGAATATTTTGCACTCCGGCAATCTGGGCCGGAATGACTGTCATCATCACGGTCGAGACCAGCGGATATCTTCCGCCCGGAACATAACATCCAACCGACGATAGAGGACGTATCGCCTGTCCGACAGAAACGCCATTGGAACTCCGCCGCCATTCTTTTGGCTTCTGCCATTTGCAAAATTGCCGAATATTCTTTGCAGCCTCCCGCAACGCCGTCTGTAGCGGGCGCGGCGCGGCGCTCCACGCGTCCTGAATTTCTGTTTCGGACACCTTGAGACTAGAAGTTGCTTCCAAACCGTCCCAGCGTTCGGCATAAACGCGCAGCGATTTATCGCCACCCCGCCGAACGTCGTCCACAATGCGTTTCACGGTCGGCTCAACATCCGAGGACTGCGATCCACGATCCGCGAGCGTGCGAACGTGTTTTGCTGCGGCCTTCCCCGACAATATCCGCATCACATCACGACCTTATTCAGCGGATACTCGACGATTCCCTGAGCTTTGGCTTCTTTCAGCCGCGGAATCACATCCCACGCTGTCGCCTCTTCAATCACAGTATTTACCGCCAACCATTCGGGATCGCTCAAGGTTGAGATTGTCGGACGTTTTAATGCGGGGAGCACCGACAACACTCCATCGAGGTGTTCTTTGCGGACGTTCAGCATGAGCCCGACCCTTTCCTTCGCTTCCATTGCGCCACGCAGCATCATTGCCAAATTTTCGATCTTTCGGCGCTTCCATGTATCGGCCCATGCTGCCTTGTTGGCAATAACTTGTGTATTGGATTCGAGGACCGTATCAATAATGCGAAGATGATTTGCCCTGAGGGAACTGCCCGTCTCGGTAACTTCGACGATGGCATCAGCGAGCATGGGCGGTTTTACCTCGGTCGCGCCCCACGAAAATTCAACTTTGACTTCAACGTCGCGGCTACGGAAATAGCTTTTCGTAACGTTCACCAATTCGGTGGCGATAATGCATCCATCGAGATCTTTTGCTTTTTGAAATCGCGAGTCTTCCGGCGCCGCCAGCACCCATTTCACTTTACCGCGGCTTTGCTTGTTGTAGCTGAGGTTCGCGACGGTTTCCACTTGCAGGCCGCTCTCGATCACCCAATCGAATCCAGTGAGGCCGGCATCGAGAGCACCGT
This sequence comes from Terriglobales bacterium, assembly GCA_050745965.1. Taxonomy (GTDB): domain Bacteria; phylum Acidobacteriota; class Terriglobia; order Terriglobales; family Acidobacteriaceae; genus PALSA-188. Next base: position 2,974 of record JBOGLB010000345.1, read on the forward strand.
GTTCAACGTAACGCGCCATTTCCTGAGCGCGAATCAGCATGCACTCAATCTCGAGATCGCCAGTGGAAGCAAAATAGGAACGCGCGTTGACATGAATCTG
>JBOGLB010000346.1:0-4049 GCA_050745965.1 Terriglobales bacterium
TCGAGCCCCTCGTGGCGGGTCTCTTTGGAAGAATGGGGAATCCGCACCGTCCTTCTGCCTCCTGATGCACCGATAGTCTCGGCTCTGCGATTACTTCCAGGCTGGAAACAGGTATACGGAGATCCAGAAGCGGTCATTTTCTTAAAGACCCAACCATAACTTAATCAACGATATGGCGATGTCCGTGAGCCCTTCCGAATGTGACGAAAGAATGAGTTTCAAGCCAAATCGCCGCAAGAAAGTATCGCCCACAGGCAGCTATGTCGGGTATTATGGGAAAACAGTCTGAAATGTACGCCATATTTCCCTTAAGTTATTAATTAGGAACTGAAGATGTTTTGTCTTCCCCAAGACAAATACGTGCTAAATAGCAGACGTGCGACTGGGGTAGGAATAGCGCTGTGGGCGGTTTCATCGGAGGCGGAAATGAAGGACGTGTTGATAGGACTTTGGGCGGAAGATGACGGGCAAGATATTGCAGAATACGCGGTAATGCTGGCAGTAATACTGGTGATTGTGGTGGGCACGATCAGACTGATTGGGACTAACGCAAACACCGTGTTCTCATCCGTCGCCAGTTCGATCCAATAGGGAATCACGAGACGATTTCCTTTTGCAACCCGGAGAAGGTTTTCGCGACCACATTTCGCACTGGAGTTGTTGGCTTCGTCGCGACCGTCAGATTTTTGAGCCAGTAACTTGGCGTGCGATTGGTTGTGCTGAGGAGTTTTGATGAACCGGAATCGGCTTTTGCTAATAGGAGTCGTGGCTTTAATGCTCGGCGCTTTTGCCAGCTTCGTGGTGTACCGAAGCCTGCAAGCGAGAACAGGGGCCAATCAGGCTCCCGGACAAGATGTGGTGCTCGCTGCGGAAGACATTCCGGTTGGTTCCCGTATTGAAGACAAGGATTTGAAAGTTGTGCGCCTTCCATCCGCGGATTTGCCCCCGAATAGTTTCAAGTTGAAGTCCAAGATATTGGGACGCGGCGCCGTGTTGCCCATCTCCAAAGGGGAATTTATTCTGCCTTACAAACTCGCCGGCGAAAACGCAGGCTTCGGGATGCCAACGCTTATTCCGCGCGGCATGCGGGCCGTTTCTGTGCGGGTTAATGACATTGTTGCGGTTGCGGGCTTTGTTATTCCAGGCACCCACGTTGACGTATTGCTGACCGGAAATCCTTCCGGATCGGGCGATCAGCAGACAACCACGGTTTTAGAAAACGTTGCGGTAATTGCCGTCGGACAAAAATTGGAGCGCAATTCCGCCGGCGAGCCGCAAACTGCTCCAGTGATCACGCTGCTGGTTTCACCCGATGACGCGGAAAAACTCACCCTTGCGAGTACTCAGGGGCATATTCAACTGGCGCTGCGGAACCCTCTGGATACGGGACAGGAGACCGTTGCCGCAGTGAATTCAGGCAGCCTTTACAGGAATATGTCGATGCCGGTCTCGTCCGCGCCGGTTAAGGGGAAGACGACGCCCAGGCGCATAAACGCACGTCCCGCCGTGTCGGCTGCACCCAGCGTTTATTCGATAGAGGTAATTCGCGGGGATAAAAAAGACGTGCAGACTTTCTGAAGCGCTACAAAGATCGAGGTCATACACGATGGCAAAGCGCTCCCGCACTTGGGAGAAAAGAAACATGAACCACGGCAGGCTACTCATAGCCGCGGTCCTGATGTTATCGCTTTCTCTAGCGGCAAAAGCACAAGACCAGGCTGCGCCTCAAGCAGTGCCCGGGGCAGCGCCTTCGGAACAAGCGCCCGCTCAGACTACAACGGTTACATCTCCGGGGTCGGAGACCGAAGTTAAAGGCTCAGCGCCATTAAGGGTCCTGGTCGGCAAGTCTCTACTCATCAACACTACAGAACGACTTAAGAGAATCTCAGTGACCGACGCCAGTATTGCGGACCCTCAAGTAATTACGCCAACTCAGATCCTAGTACATGGTCGTGCTGCCGGAGAAGTTTCATTGTTGATTTGGGATGAACTCGAGCGCTCGCGCAGCTTCGATCTGCGAGTGGACGTGGACGTGAGTGCGGCCGCCGAAGAGGAAAAGGCAGTCTTTCCCGACGAGCAAATTACCGTTACACCCTCCCTATCCGCAATTGTGCTTTCCGGACACGTTTCCACCGAAGACGTTGCCAAACGTGCCGGCCAGATAGCGCAGGCGTACTCAAAGAATGTTGTGAATGTCCTGACCTTCGGTCCGGTCGGCGCCCAGGAAGTACTTTTAGAAGTAAAGTTTGCCGAGGTTGACCGCAACGCTGTTGTGCAGTTAGGTGCGAATTTCTTTGCTCCGGGACTCGGCAATACCACCGGAACCCTGACAACCGGGCAGTTCGGCAGTTTCGGAATCTCGACAAATTCCGCCACCACCACGACGGCCGGGGGCAGCACCACAACTGCCACAACAACAACTCCGCCGACGATCAGTGTGAACAACGCGCTGAACATGTTTCTTTTTCGGAGCGACCTTAATCTTGGAGCGGTGATTCAGGCGCTTCAACAAAAAAACTTGTTACAGATTTTGGCCGAGCCCAACCTCATCGCCGTAAATGGAAAAGAAGCGAGCTTTTTAGCGGGAGGAGAGTTTCCTTACCCGGTGGTGCAGCCCGGACAGGGTTTTTCGGCAGTTACAATCTCGTTCCGGGAATTCGGCGTGCAGCTTAAATTCACGCCGGTGATCATGCCGAACGGGAACATTCATCTTCGGGTCGCGCCATCGGTCAGCCAGTTGGATTTCACGAATGCTCTGACCATTTCGGGTTTTACGATTCCCGCGCTCAGCACCCGGAAAGCCGACACCGAATTCGAGTTGAGGGATGGGCAGAGTTTTGTGATCGCCGGTTTGCTGGATAATCGCCTGACTGATATCTACAGCAAAGTACCTGGGCTTGGCGATATTCCGATTCTTGGCAATTTTTTCCGCAGCAAGAACGAGCAAAAGAGCAAAACCGAATTAATGGTTCTTTGTACCGTACACCGGATTTCGGCGAGCACCCAGGATCAAAATCTGCCGAAAAATCCGAAGAAGTTTCTTGATAAGAATAAATTTGATGGAAAAAGTTCTTCTGGGAAGAAGTGAGCTGGACGCTTTGCGCCAGAATTAATGTCTAAATTAAGGGAACGAATCAGCATTTATGCCTGAACTTTCAGTAGCAGTCGTTGCCGCAGACGTTGAACAGCGGTCGGTAATGCAGGTTATGGTGGACGGCACCGGTGTTGCCCGCACACGGCAAACCTTTGGCAGTTACCCTGTGGCGACCACGGATCCGGTTTTGCGCAAGATTCATGCGACGAATCCCGACGTGGTAGTGGTGGACATCCCGTCGGATTCGATGGCAGCATTACGAGCCATTGAATTGATCCATCAGGAACTCTCCGGAACGGCAATATTTGCCTTAGGAAGCATGTCCCATCCGCAGATTATTGTGAGCGCGATGCGCTCGGGCGCGCGCGAATTCATCGAACGCCCAACTTCGACTACGGACCTGTTGGAAGCTTTTGTGCGGCTGAGCGCGGCTCAGAGAAAGGTCCAGCGGGAAGAGGTTCGCGGAAGGGTGTTCACGGTAGTGAACGCGAAAGGTGGGAGCGGGGCTACCACTGTCGCAGTAAATTTGTCTCTGGCTTTGCAGAGTGCGCATAGCAACGTCGCCCTGGTGGACATTGCGCCACTGGGCCACGCTGCGCTGCATTTGAACCTGAAGCCTTCCTTCACCATCGCCAACGCCATTCAGAACCTGCATCGCCTGGATCGCTCTCTGCTTGAGAGTTTCACGACTCGTCACGGCAGCGGAGTACAGTTACTTGCGGGCACGACCATTCCGATGGTCGTCGAGCCTACTACCGCAGAGTTTGCGCGGCTGTTCGATATGCTGGTGAGTCACTTCCGATATGTGGTGGTAGACGCCTCATCACGAATGGATCCTACGACGCGGCTTGTAAGCAATCTTTCACAAACCGTATTGATAACTGCTCACTCGGACGTGGCATCTCTATGGAGCGCAGCTAAAATTCAACAATATCTGGGCGAAACCGGCGGCAGG
>JBOGLB010000347.1:0-4080 GCA_050745965.1 Terriglobales bacterium
ATCCAGAATTATTACCAAAACAACAAAGCCGCATATCAGGAGGCAACTTTGGACCGGCTGTATGTCCCGCGCACACAGCAGCAGGAACCTTCGAAAGACAGCTCAAAAGAGTCGGAGGCAGACGCCAAGAAACGTCAGGCGGATTCCGAGGCCGCGATGAAAAAGGAAGCCGACGACTTGCGGGCGCGAGCAGCGGCGGGAGAGGATTTTTCGAAATTAGAAGCTGAAGCCTACAAAACCGCTAACATCAAGGCTGCCCCTCCAGCAGTAAAAATGGAAAAGGCCCGCCTCACAACTTTGCCGCCATCTCAAGCCAGCGTCTTCGACATGAAGAACGGCGATGTCTCCCCGGTGTTGACCGACACGGCCGGATATTTCGTCTACAAGCTTGAAGCGAAGGACGCCATACCTCTCGAACGCGTGCGCGACGAAATCCGGTCAACCCTCCAAAAACAGAAAATGCAGGATGCCATGCAGACGATGCAACAATCTGCGACGCCAAGCTTCGACGAGGCATATTTTGCCTCCGTGACGCCCGCACCGCCGTCACGCGCTCCCGGAGCGATGCCTGGCGTTCATCCACCTGCACCTGAGCCTTCTACCGGACCGAAGTGATGGATGAAGAAAAGCCGAACATTGTGGTCACCGGCATTTCCGGTAATCTCGGGCTGAGGCTTCTGTCGCAACTCAAAGGATATAGAGTTACCGGCATTGGCCTTAACCCTCCGGTGAGCAGTGATTTTCCCGACTCGGCTCAGTTTAACTTCGTGCGGCTCGACCTGGGGCTCGAAGAATCATGCCGCGAATTGTTCCTTCTGATGCGAGCGCTGCGGCCGGTCGCGGTCATTCAGTTAGCCTTTGTCGCTGATCCAATGCGTTCTGGAATCAGCGATTCCAACCGCCTTTGGCAAATCAATGTGGGTGGAACCGCGCGCGTGTTCGAGGCTGTAACCGAGGTCAATCGCGATGAAGAAATCATAAAGAAGTTCATTTTTGTCAGCTGCGTCTTTGCGTACGGAACCCATTCTTCCCAAATGGTTACCGAAGATCAAAAGCTCGCTGCTCATTCTCTTCCCATTGCAATTCATAAGATGGAAGCGGATCAGGCGATTCAGCAGCGCGCTCCGTCGGCGAGAGGTTGCAGCGTATATCTGCTACGGCCTGCACTTTTCGCGGGTCGCGGGGCTTCCAATTTTCTGGTAAGAAGTTTCCTTGGTGCGCCCAGCGCCCGCGGCAAAATTGGCGCAAGGCTCATCAAGATGGGCAAGCGCCTCCCTGTAATCCTGCCATGGGGGAAGAAATATCTTCACCATAAAGTACAGCTCGTTCACACTGAAGACGTTGCCCGGGTAATTACGTTCATAATGCGCAAATCAGAGCCGGAACCAAAGCGCCTCACCGTTCTAAACATTTCAGGACGAGGCGAACCGATTACGCTACAGCGCGCTGTGGAAATTGCCAATACCAGGCTGCTGCGACTTCCAGGCGAATGGGCGATGAAGCAATGGTTACGATTTCTTTGGGAAGCAGGAATCTCTGAAATTCGGCCCGAAGCGACAGCTTATTTGCCAGGCAACATGATCATGAACACGGACCGCTTACGCGATTTTCTTGGACCGTATTATGAAGATGTAATCCAGTACACGGTTTCCGACGCTTTCGCTGGCTGCTTTGCAGCATCTTCTCATGCAGAAATGGAAAGCACTGCGCAGGTATGACCAGGATTATTTCCTGGCAGTCACCTGCGTTGGCTTTTTGCCCCGGAAAAGCCCGGCAATCCCGAAGGTGTATGGCATCCACGAGACCTCAATGAAGCCAGCGCGCCTCATCCGCTCGATCATTTCTTGCGGGGAAGGAAACCGCTCCACTGAGGCTGGAAGATACCGGTACGGCCCCTCAACACCGGAGATCAGCGATCCCACGGCAGGCAGCACATGCTTGAAATAAATTCTATAGACCTTTCCGATGAAGCCACCCGGCTCGCCGAAATCGAGGATCCCGCACTCCCCTCCCGCACGCAGCACTCGCACAATCTCTCTTAAACCAGCGTCATAATCTGCAAGGTTTCTGAAACCGAAAGCGGAGGTGACCAGATCAAACTGCGCGTCGGGCACTGGCAGACGCAGGACGTCCGCTTCAATCCACCGCACCGAAGTTCCCGTTGATTTATGTTTGGCTCTTTGCAGCATGGGGTGAGCGAAGTCGGCTCCCAGAATAGCTGCTACCGAAGACTTCAAAGATCTCCGCCAGAGCGCAAGAGTCAGGTCGCCGGTGCCACAGCACAGATCCAGTATTCGAGCATTCGGTTGCGACAAAATCGTGCCGAAACTCCGCGCTGTTCTTCTCCACCAGAGGCGGTCCACGTTAAACGACAGCACGTGATTGAGCAGATCGTATCGCGGCGCGATCGAACTGAACATCTGCCGAACTGCACGCGCCGCCGACTCGGTATCGTGCGCTCCCTCAGGGGCGGCTCCGATCACGAGTGCCGGGTCAGATTTGGCTATAGCGTTGGCTTTCACAAGTTTTACCGCCGGAAATAAAATATATGAGGAGTCGTCCCGAAGCTCGGCGTTCCTTCAGCCGAGAGAGGGATCTCGCGCGAGTATCACCGATACTCTATCAATTTCCATGAACGCTGAGATTCAACCGCGATTCACTCTGTCCCCGTCCTCTGGAGATGATTCTCTTTGAATCCATTTTGGATGGGCGCCGAGCATCGCAGCTTTTGCCGCACGGCAACGATGGAAGATCGGATCTCTTCCTGCTTACGATCCGTTATAGCCGCAATCTCGATCACAGAGAAGCCCTCAAGAGCGTGAAGTATAAAAACTTCCCTGTCGCTGCCGCTCGTATCGCGAAGAGCGAATTGTACGAGAGAAATCAACTCGTCGGTGTAAGCGATATCTTCCGGAGTCGCCGTTGCGGTGTCAGCAATCACATCGCCTTGAGTTATAAATTCGTCGGGTTGGGGAAACTCCGATTCTGCTTCGCCATCGGTGGTTACTACCGGCTCGGCAGACTGGTCCAATCGAACGCCCCAAGCCGCTTGTCCCGATCGCGTCATCAAATCCTGAATACTCTGAATGGCGAGACGATAGAGCCAGGGCTCAAGAGCCATGCGTTCGCGCTCATCTTCTGTTTCACTCAAAGCGCGGACCACTACCTCGTCCACTACTTCGTCCTTGGTTACTGAACCGGAGTTGATTTGGCCCGCCGTCTCGCGAAAATATAATTCGCGTTCCACAAAACGCTCCAATCGTCCCAAATGAGCGTTTACGTACGAACGGATATCTTCCGGTGGGGCCGCACTTGGCGCAACGGCCGCGATGTTCCCTTCTGGCGGAATTGGAGCGTTTTCCGCGAAGCCCTCACCAAAGGAATTGTCAGCGCCACGGCGTCGCCACTTGTGCGAACTGCGAAGCAAAGCTTTGTGTTTTCCGACCTGAAGAATCAGGTCATCAGATGCCGCTTTCAAAGCCCCCAGCACATTTGGAGCAGATTCCTGCGCAGCCATCTGACCCGATGGGAGCCGCAAATTCAGAGAAACCATAGCGCCTTGTCGCGGCGAGTTCTCCTCAATGAGCCCTTTTAAATGCACAAGTTCAGGACGGAAAGCACGCAAGCGCCGGGTTAGCTTTTCGAGCAGGTGGGTAAATTCTCTTTCAATGTCTGGGGTTCGGTGGACTTTGTAGCTGATATGAACGTTCATGCCAAACTCGCTGACTCAAGCATATTCCGCCCTTCCAATTCTAACTCGGTAAGGCACCGATTCAGTGCAACTTGTTAGGACCCATCAGCCCTCTAAGAGTTCGACGTTCCAAAAAAGGTTGGCCTATGAAAGTGCGTCTTTGGGTTTTGTTTGTCGCCCTGGTACTCACCGTGGTTTGTTGCGGCTGCGGTGGTGGAAGCTCGCCCCAGCCAAGCGGCACAAATGGAACCGGAGGCACTGGCGGTAATAGCGGCAATACCGGTATTCCGCAGTTCTCTCACGTTTTTCTTCTTGTCGAGGAAAACCACAGCTACGCAGACGTTATCGGCAACTCGAATATGCCTTATCTCAATGGCCTGGTATCCAAG
>JBOGLB010000348.1:0-3778 GCA_050745965.1 Terriglobales bacterium
CTTGAGGTCTTTAGGAATGGCTCGTTCAGGCTTGGACGTTATCCGCGCAAGCAACCTCGCGTACGTTTGGTCGGTAAGGGGATAATCCCCTACCTTGACGTGGCGGCCGGTATCGAGATCGAGGTTCGGGAGTGCGATGGGCGTGCCGGAATCCGCAGCCATTTTACTCAGCATTCCACGAAACGCATCCACGCTGTTATTAACGCTTCGGATGTACCATTCCTCCGTGTCAGGCGTGGGAATCTTTATCGCGAGATCAGACGCAGCGCCAATCTTCGGAACAATGAATACCAGAACCGCCAGCAGATGCGCCCGGATCACTGGCCCTTTGAACGCACGCGCCCAGTGGCGCTCATAGTTTGTTTGCGAAACACGCTCGGCGAAAACGCGATGAGCTTCATCGTCCGGATCGGGAGGAAATTGATGCCGATGAAGCACCACTTCTGCCTCCGCAAATGCCGGGATAAAACTGCGCACCGAGGTGCGATAGCTTCTCAGTGCAGGGCGAGCTCGACCGAAAAGTTCGTGAATATCAAAGCCATAATTATTAATGAAAGCCCGCTCGAGAAACTTTCGAGGTACTTTGAGACCAATGAACTTCAGATAGGCCGGAGGCGCAAATGCTGTGTCGGTGAGTTCGTCAATATCAAACGCAAATTCGGTTCGAATGTGACCGTGGGGGCTTTCGTCATACGTCACGGAGGGCCCAAACTTCCGTTTCAGGTTCGGAAATTCGACAGCCGTTGCCGGATTTATCGATTCCGAGTGTCCGATCGAATCGCCTAGGTAATGAGACAATGCGCCGATCGCAAAGGCATACTCATCTATTGTGCGGGCGTTGCGAAAGAGCCAGTCAACGAAGTCGCCGCTGCGTACGTAATGCGTCAAGTCGCTGAAGAATTGCTTACCGAACGGATAGTAACCCATGTCCTGAATAGCAGATCCGCCATAGGCGTATGCGTGTGCCTCGCGTAACTGTTCCTCGGTTGCCCCCGGGAATCGCGCCAGCAATAAGGGCCGTATGGAACTGTTCCATGCCTGGTCAATCAGTTCCTCGTGTGTGAGAACGGAGTACGCGGCGGCGTTATCCACGCAAGACATCGCCACCAAAAGCAGGGCCAGTCCAAAAGCGCAAAATCGCAGAAATCGTGTCATGATCAAAGTATTCTCGAAGTTTCTCACAACGCGGCGCCAATCACCTCGGCTCCCGGGAGTCTCTGCCGCGTTATAGGAATTAGCCATCCAAACCGACTGCATGTTTTAATACCAGTCGGCCTCATTCATTCTCAAGTCCCGGAGCGAATTTCTGTCCATACCTATTGAAGATTACGCCATGATTGGCGACTGCCACACCGCCGCCCTGGTTTCAAAGCAGGGTTCCATTGACTGGCTTTGTCTTCCGCAACTCGATTCCGCGGCCTGCTTTGCCGCGCTGCTCGGAACCCCTGACAACGGACATTGGTCCATCTCTCCCGCCGAGCCCATCAAGGCAGTTCGCCGCCGCTACCGTGAGGGAACTCTTATCCTCGAAACTGAATTCAAGACCGACAGTGGATCGGTGATGCTCATTGACTGCATGACGCCCCGCAACGCGACGCCCGATCTGCTGCGTATGGTCGTCGGCACACGCGGGCAAGTAACGATGAACATGGAATTGGTAATTCGGTTTGACTACGGCTCGGTAGTACCGTGGGTCCGGAAGACCGATCGCGGGATTTCTGCAATTGCCGGTCCGGATATGCTCGGCATTCGCACAGAAGTGCCACTTCTTGGCGTTGACATGAAAACCGTTGCGACATTTACCGTGAGCGAAGGACAGAAAATTCCTTTCGATCTCATCTGGTATCCCTCCCACCGCGATGAACCTTCAGCTTTGAATGTTGAAGATGCGATTCGGGAGACGGACCAGTGGTGGCGCGAATGGTCCGATCGCTGTTCTTTTCAGGGCAAATGGCGTGAAGCAGTGGTGCGGTCTCTGATTACGTTGAAGGCGCTGACATTTCTGCCGACGGGAGGAATTGCTGCAGCCCCGACCACTTCATTGCCAGAGGCATTGGGTGGCGTGCGCAATTGGGACTATCGTTTTTGCTGGGTACGTGATGCGACGCTCACCCTCCACTCGCTGCTTGATGCCGGGTATCACGAAGAGGCGCAAGAGTGGCGGGAATGGCTTCTGCGGGCCGTCGCGGGCAGCCCCTCGGAACTCAATATTGTTTATGGCCTTCGTGGCGAGCGCAGGCTGACCGAACTAGAACTGCCGTGGCTTTGTGGATATGAGAACTCCGCGCCGGTAAGGACCGGAAACGCCGCGTACAAACAATTTCAATTGGATATCTTTGGGGAAGTGGCTAACACTCTGTATCAATGCCGCGAGGCTGGATTGGACCCGCCGCCGGAAGACGGAGGCGAAGATGTTGGACAGGCGCTGATTGAATTCCTCGAGACTGGATGGGAGCGGCCGGACGATGGCATTTGGGAAATGCGGGGTCCACGCCGCCATTTTGTACACTCGAAAATGATGGCGTGGGTTGCCGTTGATCGCGCCATCAGGTCCGTCGAGCATGGCTGGTTTTCCGGAGATATCACAAAATGGAAGAAGCTACGGAAGACGATCCACAACCAGGTGTGCGAGCAAGGCTTCGACTCCGGCCTGAACTCCTTTGTGCAATATTATGGATCCAAACATCTCGACGCCAGCCTTCTTATGATGCCCCTGGTGGGTTTTCTTCCGGCGAATGACCCTCGCGTAATTGGCACCGTCAAAGCCATCGAAACCAATCTCGTTGACCATGATTTTGTGACTCGGTACACGATGGACCCGGCCGTGGACGGTTTGCCCCACGGCGAGGCAAAATTCCTGGCCTGCACATTCTGGCTGGCGGACAATTACGTTTTGCAAGGGCGACAGAAAGAGGCCGTCAAAATTTTCGAACGCTTGTTGGAGATCCGCAACGATGTTGGCCTGCTTTCCGAAGAATATGATCCCGATAGCAAACGGCTCCTGGGCAATTTTCCTCAGGCATTCACTCATGTCGGATTAGTGAACACGGCCTTCAATCTGACCCATGGACCGCGCGAACCGGGCGTGGGCAAGAGGCCATCGCGCAAGCCCCGATGAAAGCATTTCCGATCGCTACCCGTTAGGACCCGATCGCCGCCTCGTAATCACGAGAATTTAACAACCGAGATCTGCGCGGGGAAAGCTCTCAATCAGTTTCAACGTCTGTGAGCAAACCCGCGTCGCCCAGTTGAGAGCGACGCGTTCCATTGCATTTAGCCAAAATCTCGACTTCAGATTTACGATGCCTCCTTCGCTTCGGCGGCGTATCTGCCAATTTCGTGAAGCAAGGGTCTGGCTGACTCGGGAACCGGCACTTTGCCGTCAATAATGTCGTGCCGGTCTGCATCGTGTCCGTACATGGCGCGATCTCCACTTTTGTCGGCCTGCACCACGGCGCCCTCCAAACTGACGCCGGCAAATATACCTTTGGAGCGCGAATAGGTCAGAATCTCCGCGCTCATCTTGGCGTCCGTGGCGGCAGACGCATGGCGCCCCACAGGCCCAGCGGCGACGGAGGCTTCAGCGCCAAGCTTGAATTTGTCGCTGAGGAGGCTCCTCAGGGCATGGTCGTTCATAAAGAGCATCACTAGATCAGTGGACGACCCACCAATCTGGTAACCCACACTTCCGCCCTCTACGGCCAGAAATACTGGTGCACTCCAACCGTGTCCGGTATGGCAGGTTACCAGTCCGCGGCCATAATTACCGCCGAACACA
>JBOGLB010000349.1:0-3404 GCA_050745965.1 Terriglobales bacterium
GAAGGGCGTCGCATTGAGGACGCAATGACGGTTACCGCTCTCCCCTAGCGTTGCCGGTCCCTATTTTTATAACTCTTTCTCGTACACGGCAATAAAATGCAAGCCGGCTCCGAAAATGTAATCGAGCGGCCAGCGGTACAAACCCAAAGTCTCGATTCGTGCCGCCGATTTCAAATTCAGCCTTCGCTCAATCGCTTTCCACTGTTTTTGGTTCATATAGTTATAGGGAAGAGCCACTCGATGGTCCGAATTCCCAGCGTAGTCCATAATGCGAAGTCTTATCCGAGCCGCGATCCCTTTCAGCAAATGATCTTTTACAATGAGCCACCGCCGCGACACGCGAAGCGTTTCCCGCAGCAACTCCTCCGGATTCAGAGTGTGGTGCAAAACATCAACCAGCATCACCGCATCGAAACTCGAATCGGTGTAACCGAGATTCGCGCCGTCAAACGACTTCACGGGTAGCCACGTCCTCTCCCTCCTTAGCACGTCAGCTCCCTCGATGCTCAGATCGGGCCGGCTTTGCAGAAGAGACCTCGCAAGTTTTCCATCGCCAGATCCCACATCAAGGACGCTGCAAGAGCGAGGAAGGGTCTTGGAAAGGATCTCAGAAAGACGCCGAACGCGTCTGTCATAAATAAGGCTTCGATGAGCTTGGCCGATGAGGCTCATTTGCGAGCCAAGCCCAGAATGCTAAGGAAAAAGCTGGAAAATATGATCTCGACTCCCAGAGTGATCGTCACGATCGACGCGGCCACAAGACGCACCAGGACAACAGGATTCATGGGTCCGAATCCAGTGCGGTTCCACAACAGAAGCGAATAACAGGCGACGCCGATGCCGGTGACGAGCGACGCCGCACCCAAAAGAAGGCCCTTTTCCAGAGTAAAAACTCGAAACGCACGGGTCAATCGCGGATCCTCCGGAAGTAATCCTTCTGTGATGGCAAATACCTTGGTGAAAATTGCGAAAACAACGGCCTGAAAACCGCAGAGGATGGCGGCGACTGCGTAAAGTAGAGTGTGTATATCTAGAAAGACATGCCCTACCTTTCTTGGACCGGGCAGCAACCACAACGCAATAACCGCCCCCGCCAACAAAAGTGCGAGGCCTGGGTAGAAGAACAGCCAGCGCGGACTATACAACAGCAGAAAGCGCAATCCACGCCAGCCATCATGCCAGCTGCGCAGATGTGATGTTCTGCCCCGGATATCCGGGGAAAGAGTTGTTGGAACTTCGCACACCGACATGTTAAACAACGCAGCCTTCACCACCATCTCCATTGCGAATTCCATGCCTGTTGTGTGGAGACTCATCTGTTGGTACGCCGCCTTGGTGAAGCCACGCAGTCCACAATAAAAATCCTGGAAGGGAGTTTTGAAAAATAAACGCCCAATCCCACTAAGCAGGGGATTTCCAAAATACTGATGCAGCGGACGCATCGCGCCCGGTCGAATTCCACCAGCAAAACGATTTCCCATCACCAGCTCATAACCTGACCGCAGCTTTTGCAAAAAAAGAGGAATCTGGGTGAAGTCATAGCTGCCGTCCGCATCTCCCATAATGATGTACTTTGCTCTCGCGGCAGCGATCCCGCCTCTCAAAGCGCTTCCGTAACCTCGATCCTCGACCGAAATCACTACGGCGCCCGCGCTGCGCGCTATGTGAGGAGACCTGTCCCTACTGCCGTTGTCGGCCACAATTACTTCGCCCCGGATATTGTGCTCTGCAAAGGTGCGCATGATCTGCTCAATACATCCGCCGACGCTGTTTTCTTCATTCAGGCAAGGCAGGACTACGGAAAGCTCGGGGTGGTTCAGATTGTCAAAATCAGATGTGGCGATATTGGACACGAGTTGTTGAACAGAATTATGTTCGAACCTTGGAATAGCGCATCAGTAGTCCTGAGAGCGCCGCGATTGCCAGAATCAATCCCAGCGATGACAAACACAACACGCACCATACTGCCAGCACAAAGCCTTCTATATAGGTCAGGTAAAACGCGAAGACCGCCCCGGCCAAAGACGCTGCAAAAAGAATCAGTGGCACCTGTTGCTTCTTTCCGTACAAAGTTGTGAGTACCAGAAGCCCGCCATAGCCCAAGACTCCGATCAAAGCTACGGGAACACCCGAAATCTCCGAATAAATACTGCGATTTACCATATCGCAGTTGAAGTGCGCACCAAAATCGCAGTAGCTGGATCTCGACGATGCGTAATGGTGTTGCAGCGAAACCAGCGACAGAGCGAGCCCTGCGATAGCGAGCACTGCGATTGTTGCGAGAATTCGTCTGTTGCGAGAAATCATGGGAAGACAAAACAATGGCCTAGAAATGCGGAAGGCCGTCGCATCCGCTCAGTACTCCGATGTCTTTCAAGGACAAAACGCCCTCACGCCGCACTCCCGAAAAATCCCAAGTGGGAAAATTCTTGACCTTGGCCTGGAGACACGTCGGCGTTTCTTGACGCGAACCTTTGACTCCACATTCGATGTACGGAACATACCTGAAAGATGAACCGAACATCCGTTTCTGGTCGGCACAATGCGTACACCAATACAAGCCATACATTTTTACCTGTTTCACCGCGAGGCATTGAGCAAGGGTGTCATAGTTGCCGATGGGGTGACGGCGGCGCAACCAAAACGCCCAAGCCGCAAACGTGGCAAAAATCAGGAATCCAATAATGAGCACCCGCGTGCCCTCGGGTATTCGCTGACCGGCTTTCCGCTCCGGTTTAACTTCCTCGTCTTCGTTCGGCATACAGATCAGTCTTATACCACGACGTTCAGCGCCAGTGGCAAAACATCCAAAGCCTTGCATTGCAAGGTCAGCACTTCACCGTCAATCATTACATCCACCGGACCGTCCAATGAGAAGTCAACCCGCTTCACTGCACGCCGCTCGGCCAATGGATGATTTATATGGGTCCCATCGTAAAGCGTAGGTAAATTCCGCAACAGCCCGACGCGGCCAATCGGTCCCCATCGCACGTATTCGATTAGACCGTCGTCAATTTCGGCCTTTGGAGCAATCATCATGGTGCCGCCGGTAAATTTGCTGTTGCTGAAAGTGAGGAATAGGCAGGGACGCTGGTCAATTCTATCTTCGCCATCCACTTTCAACGGAAAGGCGCGGCGATGGAATCGAGCCAAGGAAATAAGAATGGACGACTGATATCCCAGTTCTCCCCATCCTCCAAAATGCCGGGCTCGCATCGTAGCAACGTCCGCGGAAAAGCCCATGCTCAACAGATTGGTGTAATAAACGATTCCACTGGAATGTGTCAGCCTCAATACGTCACAAGGACGCGCATGACGGCCCAATAACGCTTCAATAGAGTGGTCCGCGCCGCGATCGCTGAAATCGCGAAGGAAAGAATTTCCCGTGCCGAGCGGAAGGAAGG
>JBOGLB010000350.1:0-2643 GCA_050745965.1 Terriglobales bacterium
CTTCCATACGATCCGATATATACGGGATTGGAATCGAGCCGAGGGACGAATCAGCAGAAGGTCACCGGGGCTGAAGACCTGCCCAATCGAAACATCTTCAAATTCGGCAAGCATTGCGCGCACTTCGGCCTGGGTGAAAGTCTTGGTGCCTGGACTCTCCAGATGATCGTAAACCGTCTGTCTCACCGACTCGCCGTTGAAGATGCCGTATCTCAGCCACAGCATTATGCCGGTTATAGACGGGTGGTGATACAGCATTACTTTAAATTGTCCGCCTGGCTTGAGCACCCGCTGTGCTTCCCGAATACAGCGGCGCGTATCCGGGCTGTGATGCATCACGCCGTAGGAATACACAACATCAAAGGTGTCGTCTGGGAATGGTAAATGCTCGGCATCGGCAACTTGCAGATCAGGCTCGTAACCGGCAGATTTACAACGACGGCGCGCTCGCTCGATTGAAGCAGCCGACAGGTCAACTCCAGCCGCGTTGGCTCCGGATTTAAGCCATTCCAAATAGTCGGCGCCCATCCCTGTTCCGATCTCCAGCACTCTCAGGCCGTGAGCGGACGGAAACTGGGCAAATTCGCGGATGTAGGGTTCGAGGTTATAGCGGCTCTTAGCGTGGGATTCGAAATCCTCGAAATCGTCCCGGTACCGAGTTCCGCACGGTTCGGAATTCCAGAAATTCCGAACTTCATCCTTCAGGTCTTTATCAGTAGCGGGTTGAGGACTTGCACTCATGGTCGCAGACTCAGGCGAGAATACTTAAGATACCAGCCAGCGTGGTTGATTCATTAAAGCATGCCCTGAATTGAAGGTAAAATGTCGGCAGGAATTTGTCCGCTACCGTGTCCAAAGTCGAAGATCGGGGAATGCTGATTCCGAAGGATTCGCCCGTCAGGATCCCGGTCAGCGTGATCGTCCCAGTGCGCAACGAAGCTCGCAATTTGCCTCGTTGCCTGGAATCGTTGAGCGGATTTAGCGAGATTTACGTTGTTGATTCGCAAAGCGCCGATGCTACGGTCCAGATTGCTTCTTCTTACGGCGCGAAAATCGTGCAGTTTCATTATCAGGGCGGCTGGCCGAAGAAACGCCAATGGGCGCTCGATACTCTCTCCTTTTCCAACGAGTGGATTTTGCTTCTTGACGCGGATGAAGCGTTGACTCTCAAATTGGCCGATGAAATTCGCCAAGCTATCGGGGACAATGAAATTAGCGGCTATTACATCGCTCTGCAAATGTATTTTCTGGGCCGGATGCTAAAACACGGCGGCGCGCGGTTCGAAAAGCTTTCGCTGTTCCGGCTCGGCAAAGCTCATTTCGAGTGCCGGCTGCGAGAGCAGGATATCTCGATGAGCGACACGGAAGTGCACGAACACGTAGTAGTAGATGGTCGAACGGCCAGATTAAGGAATCCGCTGGCCCACCACAATGTCGAATCCCTTTCGCGATACATTCAGAAGCACGACGAATATTCGAACTGGGAAGCCAAAGTCTGGGTGGACGGGGAGGCTTGCTCAGAGATCCCAGCCTCCTTCGCGGGAACTCAGGCACAACGCCGCCGTTGGCTTCGCAAAAAACTATTTAATTTGCCGGGATCGCCTATTCTGTTTTTCTTGTACAGGTATATTTTGCGACTTGGATTTTTAGACGGCGTGCCCGGGCTTATTTACTGCGGGTTTCAGGGCGTACAGTTCTTTCAGATTAAAGCCAAGATTTATGAATTGCGTGCCAAAAGAAACATCGGAACACGAAAACTGGATACCAAGTGACCCAATGTCTGTGTAGCGCGGGAACCCGTGACGCCATCTCAATCAAGTTCGTACACGTATTCTCTTCCTGGGTTCCGGCTTCACCATCACCGGACGGCGATACACTATTTCGAGTAAGTGCCGAGCCGCCGCAATTACTTCCGCCATCCGATCCCGGGGCGAATAACCCTCCGCAACAATGACCAGGAAGGCTGTGCGTTCCTCGACCCGGACACGCTGAATCCGGCCGTCATGCTTCGCATCGAACGCATGCGCGAGTCGCAAAATCCCAGCCAAACGGGATACTCGTTGACGCTGGCCCGGGGTGACGCCGCTCCACGAAGTCTGCCCAACATTAGGCAGCGCGCCCCGATGATAACGGGCAACGACGGCAGCGAGATGCAGTTCTTCGGAGCCCCAGCCTAAAGGTGGCGTAAGCCGGTTAATCAGCTTATAAGCGGCATTGTGCGGTTTTTTCCCTCGTTTCGAGGGGCTGACGCCGTGCAGGAGCGCAGCCACTTGCAGAATCTCACGCGGGTCGCAACCATTCCAGACATCGGAAGTCTGGGCGCCGGATGGAAGCACATCGTAGAGCTGAAGGGCCAACTTTGCTACATGATTGGAATGCTTGAAGTCGGGATCGAGCGCCGAAGCCCAAAGCTTTAGACGGCTTAATGCAATTTTTCTTACTTCCCCTTCTCCCGGCAATGCCGCGCGCCAAACTTGCCAAAGCGAATTTTCTCCCAGCATCCGGGCGCGATATTTATCAATGCGGCGGCTACGTTCTTCAGTTATCCGGACGTGCCAGAGTGACCGCGATTCAATTGTAGGAAATGCATTGACCCGCAAAGCCGTCGCCCAAAGTACGTCAAGATCGTGAACCTCTCCCAGC
>JBOGLB010000351.1:0-10842 GCA_050745965.1 Terriglobales bacterium
CATTTAATCGGCGCCGAAAAGTCTTGTTGAAACCCAAGTATCGCGGTGCGCACAGTCGGCCGGACCGTCAGAAGCGAATGGTTCCCTCTGGATTGCCGGCTATTTACTTGCAATGTTGTCGGCATCAATACTTCGTTAAATCGTGCTATAGTGTTCGCCTTTCCAGCTGTCTTTTCGGGAGGTATCCATGGCCGAAATGTTGCGCCCCATGTCTACTGGCGAGTTAATGGACCGTACATTCGTCCTGTATCGCAGGAATTTCAAGCTGTTTGTGGGAATCGCGAGCCTGGGGCCCGCGAGTTATCTCGTCTTTCAGTTGCTGACGATTGGTTCGGCGTCTCTTCGTGCCGGGCGCATCAACCCGTTTTCAGCTGTCTCTTTAGGGGTCGGATTTCTGGCTGGATTCCTCATAATGGTGGTCGGAGCTGCGATTGCGCATGGCGCAACCGTAAAGGCGGTAGCGGCGGTCCATCTGGGCCTGCCCATTAGAATCGTCGAAGCGTACCGCGCACTTAAAGGCAAGATTTGGAGGATTATCGGCGTCGTTATGTGCGTGTGGCTCTTCCTGGGACTGGCGATCATTGTTGCTGGCTTGACGCTGGGTATAGCGATGGTGATCCTCAGGACATTATTTTTCACGGCGGCTCCCAGTGGGACGGGGCAAATTATGGGTTTCGTTTTTGGTCTGCTTATCGGACTCTTCGTAATAATCGCGGCGACCTTAGTCTGGGTGCGGTATGCATTGGCTATCGCATGCTGCGTTGTGGAAGAAATAGGGGTCGTAAAGTCCATCCGGCGCAGTACCTTTCTATCCAAAGGGAGCCGTTTCCGCATTTTTCTTATATATCTCGTATTTTTTATTCTGGCCGCGCTTCTTGGCGCAGCATTGGGTGCACTGGCGGGAGCAGCCGGAACTTTGATTCCAAACGTGGTAGTTCGGCTAATTCTGGTTTATCTATCCACCTTTATTGCAGGTCTGCTTACAGGTCCTCTCGCCACTATCGGGATAGCTCTCGTCTATTACGACGAGCGGGTTCGAAAAGAGGCATTCGATATTCAGTTCATGATGGCTACCCTGGACGCTCCGGTTCAGCTCGCGCCCGTTACGGTTCCTGTCCAGACGCAATGATAAGAATCTCGCTAGTTCTTTTGGTGTTGGTCTGGTCGGGCATACTAACTGTCGCCGATCCAGCCCCCCTATCGCTTGCGGATTACAAAGCTCAGCTGGAGCAATACAGCGCCGATATTCAGAAGATCGCCGATCATCCCGAACAGGTAGCAACTCTCAACCGCGATGTACCCACATCATTGCAGGTGCGTACTCAAGAAGGAACGATCACCGTTTCAATGGAGTTTCTCCGTAAGGAAGCCAACCGATTCCTCGATGCTACTCCCAATTTGAGGCCAACCATCCTTAAGGAGCTGTCGAATCGAATCAAAGGCATGCGCGAAGAGGCGGACAGGTTCGAGCAAGCGAGGAGCGGCGATAAGACCACCCGTGAACGTCTCAATCAAGTACTCTCAGCTCGCGAATTTCGCGGGGTTCACGGGCCCACCGAACTCGAGCTTCTCGAAGAACGAATCAACGCTTGGATCAGTGAGAAGTTGAACAAGTTTTTTCCCACCGGCCCCGATCTTGATCAGCTCGGGCAGGTTTTTGTTTGGATCGTGATCGCGATAGCCAGTTCGATTTTCGGCGTATGGCTATATCGGCAATCGCGCGAGAGACTGTTGGAGCGGCCGCGAGAAATATTACCGTTCGTCCCTTCATCGAAGAGCTGGAGAGTTTGGCTTTCCGAAGCCCGGGAAAGGACCGCAGTTGGAGAGTGGCGCGAGGCCATTCGACTTGGATTCTGGGCTGCCGTCTCGCACTTGGAGAGTCAGGGCATCTGGCGCCCCGACAGGGCACGCACTCCGCGTGAATATCTCAAAGCTATTCCCGCGGCGAGCGCCATCCGACTTCCATTTGCCGCAGCGACAAAGACCTTTGAGACTGCGTGGTACGGGGGACACCCGGCATCGGCGGCGGACTTCGAACGCTTCGTTGTGGAATTAGAAAAATTGGGGTGCCGGGAATGATTCGCCAGAATCGGATTGTAATCATTTGTGGGATCGGAATTCTCGTGGTAGTGACGGCGGTTGCTTACCTTGAATCCAAGGCACAGGAAGGGGATGGTCACCCATCGAGTTATTCCAATCTTCGGCGGGGAGCGAAAGCTGCCTATCTGCTCTTGCAACAGAGTGGGTACCCAGTCGAGCGCTGGCATCATTCTCCCGCAGACCTGCCCGCAGATAGCCGCGGAATTCTTTTGATCGTCGCGGAGCCAGTTTCCTACCCCTCACGCGCAGAGTCGGATGCGGTCTCGCGTTTCCTGGCACATGGCGGATCAATTCTCGCCGCAGGCGCGTATCCAAGTGCGTTCACACCCAACTCTGAAACTAGGTATGGAAATTCACGGATCGGTGCGGTCGCGTGCACGGCCGCCGCTCCAACTCGATTGACGAGGGGAGGCTCGATATCAGTGGATGGGGATATGAAATGGGAGGCAACGGAAACTTATGCGGTGGTGCATTTCGCGGATCCAAAAGGAAATGCCGTGGTCGTTTCATACCCAGTCGGCAATGGTTCGGTCACATGGTGGGCCAGCGGGTGGCCCTTGGAAAATGCTGGAATTCGCGAGAAGAACAATCTGGAATTATTGCTGAATTCGACATCGGGGTACAAACGCGTACTGTTCGACGAATATTATCAGGACCCGTTTCGAGATCACGGGAAGCGGAAGTCAATTCGTGCTTATGCGTGGGCCCTCGGACAATTCGCGCTGATCGGCCTCGCGATTGTCCTTACCTATTCCCGGCGCAGCGGGCCGCTCGTGCCCCTCGCGCAGTCGTCGCGGGGATCGCCGCTCGAATTCGTTGAAACTTTGGGCGGCCTTTTCCAACGTGCCGGCAGCGCCCACGTAGCTGTGGAGATCGCGTTTCAGCGGTTCCGGCAAGTGGCGGCTCGACGCCTGGGAGTTCGGGGAACCTCGAATGCGTCCGATATTGTTGAGGCCATGTCTCAACGAGGGATCCATTTCTCAGAATCCACTGCTAATCTCGTGCGCCAGAGTGAATTCATTGTTAATGACAATGCGCTAACCGAGAGATCTGCGATTGTCTATGTGCGGGCATTGAATGAAGCGACCCGAGCCATAGATCCAACTATCAATACCGTAAGCGCTTCTGAGAGCGGCGACATTCACGAGAGGAAATAATCCGAATGCAGGCAATTACTAAATTGGTGACGCATGGACGCGCTGAGTTGTCAAAAGTCATAGTGGGACAAAGTGATCTCATTGACGGCTCTTTGATCGCGCTGTTATGTGGTGGCCACGCGCTCATTGAGGGTGTTCCGGGACTGGGAAAGACGCTCAGTGTTAAAGTCCTGGCTCGTAGTCTGAATATTCGCTTCCAGCGCGTGCAATGTACATCGGACCTCATGCCCGCGGATCTGCTTGGTACCAACGTGTTGAAGCTGGCTACCGGTGCATTCACTCTTCATCAAGGTCCAATGTTTACGGATTTGCTGTTGGTTGATGAAATTAACCGCATGCCTCCCAGAACTCAGGCCGCCCTGCTTGAATCCATGGAGGAGCGGCAAGTGACTATTGACGGGGAGCGCCACGAGCTGTCGGAGACGTTTACGGTTCTCGCGACGCAAAATCCGGTCGAGTTTGAGGGGACATATCCGCTGCCAGAAGCACAACTGGATCGTTTCCTTCTAAAGATCAAAATAGACTATCCGTCAGCTGAAGAGGAGATAACGATTTTGGAGAAGCACAACGGGATGTCGGCGATGGTGGATTCTACACAGGTCGAAGTAACGGGCATCGAAGCGGATGTACTCCATCAGGCGCGCCGCGAGTTGCGAGAACTGAAGTTGGAACCAACACTGCTTCGCTATATCAGCGATATTGCGCGCCGCACGCGAAGCTGGCCTTCGGTCTCGCTTGGCGCCAGTCCACGTGCTGCCATCAGTCTCATGCTGGTTGCGAAGGCTTTGGCCGCACTCAACGACCGTGACTATGTAATTCCTGACGACGTGAAAGCCGCCGCGCTTCCCGCCCTTCGACACCGGATTGTGCTGCGTCCGGAAGCTGAATTAGAGGGATTCGATACTGATCGGGTGCTCACGGATGTGCTTGCCTCAGTGGAGATTCCGAAGTGAATGTTCCTCGCCCACTTGCGCCTTCGGCAATCGAAGCGTCCGCTCAGAAGATGGGACG
This sequence comes from Terriglobales bacterium, assembly GCA_050745965.1. Taxonomy (GTDB): domain Bacteria; phylum Acidobacteriota; class Terriglobia; order Terriglobales; family Acidobacteriaceae; genus PALSA-188. The sequence goes on from JBOGLB010000351.1 coordinate 4,269, forward strand.
ATTTTGCGGCGGGGTGGGGCCTCGGTTTCTGTTACTAGCTGGTGCCGGTTTTGCGTGGTTGATTCCTGCCCTCTGGAATCCCACTTACTTCTATGCACTCGCAATATGGGATGCGCTGATCCTATTCGCTTTTATTTGGGACTGGATTCGCCTTCCCAATGCGTCTTCGATCTCGGTACAACGACAGTGGCATACCGTGATCTCCATCAAAGTTCCTGCGGAAGTTAGCATTGAGATAACTAATTCTTCCGGCCGGGATTTGCGGATCGAGATCATGGATGAATTCGCGCCGTCGCCCTGGCACAAGCTGCGTTGGCTTACCGTGAATATTCGCTCGCATAGTAGTCACAGCGTTGTCGAAGGATTTATTCCGGGCGAGCGCGGCGATATTCTGCTTGGCAAGGTGTACCTGAGGTATCGCAGCCCATTTGACATGGCACAACGATGGGCGGTAGTGGATTTGCAACAGAAGGTCCGCGTGTATCCCGACTTCGAGCACGCGGGCAAGCATTCGATTTACCTGGCCCGCAGCCGGCAGATCGAATTACAGATGCGGCTGATGAGATTACGCGGTTCTGGGTCGGACTTCGAAAGTTTGCGAGATTACCGCGAGGGTGATGAACTGCGCAATGTCTGCTGGACAGCGACCGCCCGCCGCGGTAAGGCTGTGACCAAAACTTTTCGCGTGGAGCGCAGCCAGGCGGTCTGGCTCATACTCGATTGTGGGCGATTGATGCGCACTCGCAGCGAGGGCTATAGCAAACTCGACCGTGCCGTTGATGCCGCGCTCGCGCTCTCCCAATTGGCCCTATATTCCGGAGACCGGGTAGGGATGCTCGCTTATGGGCGCTCTCTCAACCAGCGTGTTCTGCCGGGGCGCGGTGCGGCACAAATGCGGCAACTGGTCGAGCAACTGGCCCAGGTCCGAACTGAAGCTCCGGAAGCCGATCATATTCGCGCAGCTGCGACGCTGCTTACTTTGCAAAAGCAGCGAGGCCTGGTCATCTGGATCACCGACCTCGCCGAAACTGCCATGACGCCCGAAGTGATTGACGCCGCGGGCCAACTTCTATCTCGCCATCTGGTTATCTTTATCGTGATTGCGCAGCCGGAAGTGAAACACCGCGCGGCCATCGCGCCCCACAATTCGCAGCAAATGTATGAAAGCGTCGCCGCACAGGAGGTGGTTTTTCGCCGCGAAGTGCTTCTCGGCCGCCTGCGGGAACACGGGGCATTGTGCCTGGAAGTCGCTCCTCAGCAACTTTCATCCGCAGTGCTCAATCAATATTTGTCGGTGAAGGAACGGAACCTGGTTTGATATCGCGGGATTCATCCGGATGCGCCTGAGAGTGCCGTTTCCACCCGCGCGCGAGATACGCCACAAACAGAGCGAAGAGCGCGATCGCCAGCCCGAATTTAAATGCCGCGGGAACCGAGGACGGAGAAAAAAATCCTTCGATCAACCCTGCTACGATCAGTACTGGAATTATTCCCACCAGCAGCCTTATGGCTTCGTTCCCGCCAACTGCGAGGGAATCGCGACGCGATAAGATGCCCGGAAAAAGCAGAGCCTGCGCCAGCCGGAGCCCTGCGCCGCCGGCAATGAAAATTGCAGGCAGCTCCAGAACTCCGTGCGGGGCCACAAAACTCCACAGTTTGACACTCATTTCATTCATCCCGCAGGCCACACCGATTACACCCAGCAACATCCCGTTAAAGAAGAGTTGGAACAGCGTCCAAAGTCCCGCAGTGATGCCGCCGGCGAAAGTCATAAACGAGACGGTCATATTGTTGGTCATGATGAAGCTGGATTCCTGGGGCGCAGCGGCAACCACCGAGTGCGTCCACATCTCGTGCTTCTCGATTGTTCTGACCATTTGCGGACCTAGAAAGTCGCGCATGAAATCCGGATTCGACAAGGTAATGCACATGCCCGCGAGCGCGCCAACCGCGAAGATGCCGGTGGCCGCGAGGGTATAGCGAAGATAACGCCGAAAAATAAGCGGGTATTCGTTCCAAAAGAAATTGGCTAACCGGCCCGCCGTTTTCTTTTGACCCGAGTAAATGGTATTGTGTGCGCGACCGAGCAGTTGATTCAGGTACCGCGTTTGTTGCACACTGCTGCTGTCGCCGCGCACCGCCGAAAGATCGGTGGCGGTCTGACGGTAGAGCAGTCCGACTTCGCGAAGTTCGTCTCTCCCCAAAACGGGCAGTCCATGCTGTTTGATATCTCCGAGCAGGGATTCGAGTCGCGCCCAGAACGGTTGTCTTTTCTTCAGCCAGGAAACGGAGATCATAATTTAGCAGGCTGCGGAAAAAGTACTTTCTGGCGAACCGCCTGACCTCGACGGCTAAAGCCGATGTTGAGAATAAGCAGGTTATCCCAGCGGTAAAACCGCTGCGGCACACAAAAATGGCGAGTTTTTCCGCAGCCTGTTAGAGGATCATATCGAAAAAGAAGGCCAGTTTTGGATCCGATCGAGAAGCTTAGCATCGAAACGCCGGAACAGATCGAACTGGAGTTCCCAGTCGCAGGATTGGGCAGCCGCGGGCTGGCTCTTTTTATTGATTCCCTGCTACAGCTGATAGTTGTAATTGTCGTAATTGCCCTTGTCGAGCTAATTTCTCCTGATTTATCGCGATACTGGGTAACTGCCGGGAAATGGATGACGGCCGCCGCCATTTTCTTTTTGTTCTGTTTGTACTGGGGTTATTTCGCGATTTTCGAAGCTTTGTGGAACGGGCAAACGCCCGGAAAGCGCCAGGCACACATCAGGGTCATCACGGGCAGCGGGCGCCCAGTCAATGCTTTCGAATCCATGGCGCGGAATTTTCTTCGCGCAGTTGATTCGCAACTTTTCTACATCGTCGGCGCAATCGCAATTGCAGTGGACAAAAACAATCGCCGGCTCGGCGACATGGTTGCTGGGACCGTGGTTGTGCATGAACTTCAGGAACAGGGTGACTCTTATTGGTACCGCCATCAAAGCTCAGTAACAACGAAACCATCGGTCGAAGCCATCAACGGGATGACCGCGCAGGAGTTTCAATTGATTGAAACCTTCTTGAATCGGAGGCTTGATTTACCTTATGACCAGCGTGTGAAGGTTGCTATTGATATTGCTTCCCGCATCGGAGATCGCCTCAGTGTGCCTCCCGCAGACCGCGGAACTCCAGAAGATTTTCTAGAGGAATTATCACGGCGTTATCGCGACGCAGCCCGTTTCCGCTAAGGCGCCGCTTTTCGCCCGTGAGACCTGATCGCGCGCTGCTCAACTTGTCTTCTTGTCTTTCCTCCAAAAATAGAATCGCATCCCTTTTACCGCAGGAAATAGCCAACTCGACCAAATCAAAAAAGCGATGCGCTGGATAGGGGAACCGGACCAGAAACCTCGGGAGTGGCGTAAATCGGAGTCTATCAATGAACTTAGTTTAACTAGTCTAGTTTATAGCAGACTGCGTCCATCGCAACTGGCGATTGAACCCGCTGGGGCCTTGAGTTTCGCGTCGCAAAAGCGCGTTTCGGACTGCGAGCAAAAAGCTGAAGCACGGGGCGATTAGAGAGGTAATCGTCTTCTTTTGCAACATATTTTTCGGATCAGGCTCTCGGCACATTGCACCGATAATCCTAAAGATTGAAATTACGTCCGTAACTTGTAGAGTCCTTCCTTAAAAACGAGACTAAGGGTGATCCACACCCAAAGTTAACTACTCAAAATACAAAGCCGTGGTATCTCAGGCCATCATTCCGGCAAGTTACGACTACCGCCTCGTGGCGCTTTCCGTGTTGATCGCAATTTATGCATCCTACTGCGCTCTCGATCTTGTCGGGCGCGTAGTGGCGAGTAAGGGATCTGCCCGCATGTGGTGGCTGTCTGGCGGTGCAGTCGCCATGGGGACTGGAATCTGGTCCATGCACTACACCGGCATGCTGGCTTTCCGGCTGCCGATGCGAGTTTACTATCACGTTCCCACGGTCCTATTGTCGCTGCTAGCCGCGATTTTCGCGTCTTTCATTGCTCTCTTCGTCGTCAGTCGCGAACGCCTGACCACACGCCACGCTGTTGCGGGAAGCCTACTGATGGGCACCGGCATTGCCACCATGCACTACACCGGCATGGCCGCAATGCGCCTTGCGGCGATGCACCATTACAACCGCGGACTATGGCTCCTTTCAGTTCTGTTGGCGATCCTAATTTCGCTCGCCGCGCTATGGCTTACGTCCTATTTTCGCGAGGATAATCAGAAGCAGTGGTTGAAAAGCGTGATTGCCGTTGTCATGGGCCTGGCCATCCCGACCATGCACTACACTGGGATGGCGGCGGTCAGTTTTATGCCTACGGGTACCCCGCCAGATCTCTCCTACGCCGTTGACATATCCGTTCTCGCCAACTCTGCCATCATCCTTGTGACCCTGGTAATCCTCGGATTCGTCTTGTTGACGTCTTTGGTAGATCGGCGATTCTCGGCTCAGGCGCGGGACCTTGCCCTCAGCGAAGAGCGTTACCATCTCTTATTTGAGAGCAACCCGCAGCCGACGCTGGTATTCGATCTTGACACCCAACTTTTCGTGGCCGTAAATCGGGCGGCTGTTACCACTTACGGATTTTCCGCGGAAGAGTTTTTAAATACCAAGATTAGCGCGGTAGACGTTTCGGATGAACTGTCTGGCATCCATAAAAATCACGCTTCAGGGACTTCCATCGAGACTCAGCATCGCAGAAAAGACAACACCACATTCGACGTGGAGCTCTCATTGCGGACCATTGTATTCGGGGGCAAACCGGCAGGGCTGCTGATCGCGAACGACATAACCGAACGCAAAGGCGCGGAGCAAATGGAAGCCGCCCGCCGCAATTTCCTGGAGATGATTACACAGAATCAGCCGCTCGAAGCCAGCTTGCATCAGCTCGTCCGTATTTTGGAGGATCAGATTCCCGGAGCTCTCTGTTCGGTGTTGCTCTCCAGATCCAGCAAGTTTTATCACGCGGCAGCCAGTAATTTCAGCGCGAATACCCTGGTTGGGCTGGCGGGTTCGAGGTTGGAGAATCTCGCCCACGCCGTCTCCGCAACAGGCGACTGCCAGGAAATAGTATTTATCGAGGATTTCCCCGCAAGCTGTCCAGATTCCGCTCTTAGTAAGTGGGCGTCAGCGCTCAAGCTCATGTCTTTCTGGTCGGCGTCAGCGGTAGATTCTGAAGGCATTTTGCTCGCCTTGGTAGTGGCTTTTTTCCCGGAGGTCCGGCGTCCAACTCCGCAAGACCGTAACCGCCTTCAAATGGCTGGAAGAATGGCTACCATTGCAATTGAGCATAGTCGGCTCAACGATAGACTTTCGTATCAGGCCCAGCATGACGCATTGACCAAACTGCCGAACCGATTTTTACTGGAAGACCGCCTTCAACAAGCGATCGCGGTCGCAAAGCGCTATGACTCCCTTTTGGCAGTGCTGCTTATAGATTTGGACGGTTTCAAATACATTAATGACACCCTTGGACATCAGGCGGGAGATCAGGTTCTTATTGAAGTTTCTCAACGCCTTCGTTCCATCACTCGGCAAGCCGACACCTTGGCACGAATCGGCGGTGACGAATTCTGTCTTGTTCTTGGGAATGTACGAACGGTCAACGACGCGTGCCAGGTCGCCCAAATTTGTCTCGATATCTTGCGGCCACCGATTCAACTGGGAGAGCGAGGTTATTCACTCAGCGCGAGCATTGGGATAAGCTGCTTCCCGGAGCACAGCACAGAACAGCAAGTTCTCCTGCAAAACGCCGACAGCGCGATGTACCATGCGAAATCCCTGGGCAAAAATGGATTCCAGCCCTTTACTCCCGAGATCAAGGCTCATCTCGGCGAGCGCCTGGAGCTTATCGGGGACCTTCGTGAGGCTCTTGACGGCAACCAGTTCCGCCTTGAATATCAGCCCCAGTTTCTCGCGAACTGCGAACTGGTAGGCTTTGAGGCTCTGCTGCGGTGGGAACATCCCAAACGAGGCAGAATATCGCCTGAAAAGTTCATTCCGCTGGCTGAAGAAACTGGTTTAATTGTCTTGATCGGCGCATGGGTGCTCGAACAAGCTTGCAAACAACTGGCGGCCTGGCGCAATGCCGGCTACCATAACTTGCGAATGGCGGTTAATGTCTCGATGTTGCAGTTCGAACGTCCCGATTGGATACAAACTATATCCGACACAATAAATCGTCATTGCGTGCCCCCGTCGGCTCTCGAGCTTGAACTGACAGAATCAATGGTAATGAAGAATCCCGAACGTGCCGCGGCGAGCCTTACGGAGCTACGTTCTCTTGGTGTAACCTCGGCAATCGATGATTTTGGCACCGGGTATTCTTCGCTCAAGTATCTTCAAAACCTTCCTATTGATACTCTTAAAATTGACCGGTCATTCGTGCGTGACCTGGACTGCCTTTCTGATTCAGAGTCGGGCAATACCGCCATCGTGCGAGCTATTGTCACATTGGCCCAACAGCTTCGCTTGCGCGTAGTTGCAGAGGGCGTCGAAACAAGTGATGAACTGGAATCGCTCCGCAGCATCGGTTGCGATTTGGTTCAAGGA
>JBOGLB010000352.1:0-4825 GCA_050745965.1 Terriglobales bacterium
AAGCGGTAGCGTAGCCAAGATTGCAATTCTCTCTTAGCTCTTCGGAACTGGGAGCAACTCCTTCATGCCCCGGAGCTCCGCAATTCCCATTCCATCCACCGCCAAGCGGCAAGCGTGAAGGATGAAGCCACGCGATGTCTTCAGCTTTACTCGTCGGCACAAAAAAGGGGCAGGCCAAGCGGCTCCTCCTAAAATTAGATGAATTGACCGGCTAAGATTCTCGCAATTGTACTCACGGAAAGGAATGTTCGCCAGTGATGCGTCACAATAAGTTGATGAATTTTTCGCTTTGTGTATAATTCGACCGCTCGCGGGTCAGCGGCAGTGTTCTTCTGTATTCGGTCGCTGTCACTCGCACTCAAGCGACGCGGCGGCAATCATGATCACACGAGATTCCCGGTCATTTCTATTCTTCTCTCTTCTGGCTGTTGTAGTTCTGGCTTGCACCGGCTGCGCCTTGGCACAGCAGAGCGGTATGGCCATGACGGCGACGAGTAGCGTGCCGAACGACTCCCGGGGAACGACGCGCACTTATTACATCGCCGCTGACGAAGTGAAATGGGATTATGTTCCCGGAGGCATGGATGGCATCACGGGCACTCCGTTCAGGGCGGTCGGCCTCTTTGCCGGCGTACCCGGCGCGAAGCCGATAGAGAAGCCTGTCAGCACCACTTACATTAAGGCGCTATACCGCGAGTACACGGACAACACGTTCAGGACCCTTAAGCCCCGGCCTCCGCAATGGGAGCATCTGGGTTTCTTAGGCCCAGTCATTCGGGCCGAAGTGGGAGACACGATTCGAGTCGTCTTTCGCAATAACGGCAACAAGCCATATTCCATGCATCCGCACGGCGTCTTCTACAAAAAGGATTCGGAAGGCTCACCCTACAATGACGGAACCTCCGGTGCCGACAAAGCTGACGACGCCGTGCCTCCAGGTGGAACGCATGAATACATTTGGCAGGTTCCCGAGCGGGCAGGTCCCGCCCCCGGCGACGTCAACTCGGTGATGTGGATGTACCACTCCCACACGGACGAGTACCGGGACGGCAACACCGGGTTGATGGGTCCCATCATCATCACAGCGCGCGGGCAATCCAAGCCCGACGGATCGCCGAAAGGAGTTGATCGCGAGTTTATTTTATGGTTTGCGCAAGTCCATGAAGAGGATAGCTGGTACGTCGGGCGCAACCTGCCAACGGTTGAGAAGGACAGCGCGATCCCTGCGCCGCCGACCCGCGCCAGCACGTCCGCCGTCTACCCGTACTTCGTGACGTTTTCGATTAACGGATTTTCGCACGGTAGCATGCCATTGCGCGCACTCACCATGCGCAAGGGCGAACATGTCCGCTGGTATCTTTTCAGCGGGAGCAATGACTTTGACTTCCACACGCCGCACTGGCACGGAAATACGGTCACCATCAATCAGATGCGCATGGACGTTACCTCCATGGCGCCTATGCAGATGGTGACTGCCGACATGGTGCCCGATGATCCCGGGACATGGCTGGTTCATTGCCATATTTCGTTCCACAACATTGCGGGCATGAATGCTCGATACGTCGTTACGCCCTGACCCTCAGTCTTGTAAGAGTTCCGGAATGCGTGGGTCCTCGAATTGGCCAAGACGCTATTTAACAAGATGGATGAGCCAGGCCAGTAGAGCGATCGGCGCAATCGCCATTGCAGCGACTGCTGTGAATATCAGTCCTACGAACAGCCAATCATTCAATGTATGGCCGCGAGGATTATCTCTAACGCGCAACAGCAAGCGATAGTTGCGGCGATTACATTTCCAGATTATGTGGAATACATCGCCAACAACCGGAATCGCGCCCACAACCATCTCGAGAAGAACGTTCAGCACCATGCGTGCCAGGGTGATTAGCGGTGCGCGTCGCTGCCACGCGGAGAAGACAATAATGAACGAAGCGATTCCCGCTACTGCATCGCCGATGCCTGGAATCCACCCTACAATGGCGTCTAGTCCGAAACGGATCTTCGTCCCGGGAATGCGAAACATGTCGTCCAGGACGGCCGCAATGTGGTCGAGGTGTTCGTCTTTAAGTCGAGTTTGCGGGGCAGGGGTATAAACGAGGTCGGGAGCGACAGGCATGTCCAATTAGATGCAAAGTGGAGCAGTGTGAGCTCTTCTAAACCGCTTGCAACGATCCGTTAAAAATACTAAGTTAATCCGCGCGGACTGCCTGATTTATTTTTATCCATTGATCAAAAAGTATGAGTCGGCCACATTTTACCCATCTCTCACTTTCATCTCGTCGCTGCGTAACGCTCTTGGTTTTGGCCCCATGTCTTTGGGGACAATCTGCTCCGCGAGTTGCTTCGGCGTACCAGAAAGGCTCAGACCAGAAAACCGAAAATAAGCTCACTCTTAAACAACAACGCGGTGAACGATTGCTTCAGGCGGCACAAGCGGAAGCAGCCAGTCTGCAACCCGATATGCGGACGTTCATTCTGTGGAAAGTTGCGGGCGGTTATCTCAAACCGAATCCTGCAAAAGCCGAAACTCTGCTTCGCGAGGCTTTTCTGGCCAGCGTTTCAATCGAAGACATCGCGCCGGATGTTGAGGGAGGTTCGTGCCAGGACATGGTAGGTTGCGGGATCAAGACCTGGCTTCAGCGGAGCGTTCTCCAGGCTATGGAATCGTCATCAGACGTGGAACAGTTATTGGCGCAGGTTCCGCCTTCAGTTCGAAAGCAAGTCACCAGAAGTCTGATTTCTACTTACATTGCAAAAAAGAATTTCGACAGGGCGCGGCAATTGATTGCTTCACTGGCCGATCAGAATGACTATCCGTATATATCTGCCACGAATCTGATTCTGGCGCTTCCGAAAGATTCCGCGTCCGAATTGGAGAAAGTTGCAATATTCAACGACGCCATGAACGCCTACGAGCGTCAGGGCGAGTCGCAGTCTTACGGCGGAGGTTATGGCGGCTTTGACGGTATGGTCATTCGCTTTTATAAGGACATTCCGACCGCCATGGCTGAACATGCAATTGATGAAATTTTGGCTAAAGCCAAAGATGCCGATACCGATTCGCCCAATCTTCATTTGTCGTTCTCGACAGGTTCGGGAGCCGTTGCCCTGAATTCGCATTATCAATATCGCCTGTTCGAGCTTATTCCCGTACTTAAACAATTGGATGAAGGGAAGGCGAAGAGTCTCATTCGTGACGATTCGGATATTGCTGCGATGCTGGATCGTTTCCCCGAAGGCATGCAGTCGGTTCAACCGGACTTTCTAATGCATCCCCGCAAGACAGGGGACACCACTCCTACGTTTATGAGCGTTTCAGTAGGCGGTGGTGCATCGCCCTCAATCAATGGCGTTGCCGTGCAGGCACAACAAGAAGTTCAGCGAAAAAGGCAAGAAATTATTACCGATTCGGAAAAGAGTCCGAGGCAAGCCATCGCCGAGGCGATGTCGCTGCCAGAATACATTCCATCGCCAAGTCTCTATGGCGGGGAAGGAAGTTGTCCACGGGCCGAGGCGTTATTGGAAATCGCAAGGAAAGTGGGTAAGGGCAATTCCACGGTCGCAAAAGAAGCCCTCGGTGAAACCAGAAAATCTTTGACCCAGGCTTCTCCCATGACTCAAGCGAGGTTATTGGACGATGCCGCGATCCAATACTTGGACATCGGAGCTGAGAACGGCGCCGACGAGACGATCAAGGAGGCGTTACAAATCGCAGACAGGCTCTACGCCAAAGATACTGACGCAGATGATCCTAACAAGGCCTTCAAAGGGGCGTGGCCTTCGACAAGTCAGTGGCGTCGTTGTGTTCAGATTGCGGCGCGGTTTTCCCCCGCTACAGCTGAGAACATCATTACAGGTATTCGTGACCCCGAGATTGCGTCATTCGAGAAGATCTACTTCGCGAGTGTTTTGCTGGGATCGCCGATTAGCCAAACAGGTACCGCGGTGAGTACACGCAGCGGCACTAGTTTCTCAAGTTTCTAACACTCTCAAGTCCTCTGCTTAATCGGGGATCACACATCGGCTAATCCGTCCGCGCAATGCTACAGATATCCACATGGCGTACACCTGGTTCATACTTCTACTAGCGCTCGCAGGCACGGCCCTCATGCTGCTGGTGCTGCATGGCACTTCTTTGGGAGCCGCTCTCCGCGATGGAATTTCCGATCGACCGCGCCGTCGCCTTTTTGTTGCGTCCGTCAGCTTCTTTCTCACTTTTGCCGGAGTTCGCGCAGTCGTCTATGCGGTTCTTCACCAAATCCCTCCATTTCATTTTGTTGAAATGGGTGGCCGGCATATCCATCATCTGGTTTTCGGAATTATTATCCTGCTGCTCGTCGGATATGGCTGGCTCTGTGAAGTCGGCACCGGCAGCGACAATTCCTCGATCTTTCTGAGCCGATTGATGTCAATTCTTTATGGCGTTGGTGCTGCCCTCACGCTAGACGAATTTGCTTTATGGCTGAACCTGAAAGATGTTTACTGGTCTCACGAAGGACGAGCCAGCATTGACGCCGTATTTCCTTTTCGAGGCGCTTCTCGCGATCGGAGCGTGGGGCGCTCCGCTATTTAAAAAAATGCGATCGTGAACTAGCCAGGCTCGGCATCACCGGTCTGCGTAATATCCCGCTCTAGTCTGTACGGTCAGCCCTTTCTGTTTCGTAGTGAGCTCGATTTTGCGGTAGCCTGGCGCGTCTGCTGTACTCCTGTCAGGAGTGTAGCCAAGGCTGTACTGATTGCGCAGTTCCTCTTCGATCTGGGAATAAATCTGGTCCATGGGTTCCTTTTTGGAGACTTCAAATAACCGGCCTCCGGTTTCCTTAGA
>JBOGLB010000353.1:0-4596 GCA_050745965.1 Terriglobales bacterium
TTCAATTCCTGCTCCGAAAGCTGGCCGAGCAACAACTCGAACAATCGTTCGAAGTCGAAGTTGAAGACTAATAGCGACGCGTTCAGCTTTTCATTGTCATCTTGAGCGAAGCAGAATGATTCGCTTGCGAATCACTCCTGCGCAGTCGAAAGATCCCTATTCATCATCAGCCCCGCCATTCGCGTCAGGATGTCTCAGTCGGCCAATACCAGAGAGCACCAGAACCGAGCAAAAGCAAACTCCTCGAACAAATTGCGATCCACTAGCCGAAGGCGACAGATCGCGGTCTAGAGCCACGCGGGCGAGGGCGCCCGCGCCATACAAATTTCCTAGCTCTTTCCTGACGCGGCCGAGGCGTGTTCCCGGTCAACGTCTTTCAGTCGTGCGGCTTTTCCCCGCAGTCCGCGAAGGTAGTAGAGCTTGGCGCGGCGCACTTTCGACGAACGAATCAATTCCACCTTATCAATTACTTTGGAATTGTCAGGGAAGATGCGCTCAACGCCTTGACCGAAACTCATCTTGCGGACAGTAAAGCTGGCCTGTAAGCCGTGATTGCGTGCAATAACCACGCCTTCAAAGGCCTGCGAACGCTCCTTGTCGCCTTCCTTGATGCGCACGTGGACACGGACGGTATCTCCGGGGACAAAATCTGGAATGTCCGTTCGTTTGGCCTTGGCCAGAAGTTTTTCGATGATTAGGTTGGTCATGGTTGTTCTCCAAAGAATCTTGAATATCGGCTTGTAGCTTTTAGCTGCTGGCTGTCCAGCCATGCAGCTAGGAACTAGAAGCTAGAAGCTGCTCTATTATCTTTCTGTCCTCGTCGTTCAATCCGGCATTCTCAATCAGATCTGGACGATTGCGCAGTGTCTTTTCAATCGCCATGCGCCGGCGCCAGCGCCGTATTTCCTCGTGATTTCCAGAAGCCAGCACTTCCGGAACGCTCCATCCGCGAAACGTCGCAGGACGAGTGTAATGTGGATAATCCAGCAAACCCCTGGAATCGCACGTAGAACTCGGGCTATCGCCCTTGTGCGTTTGCGGCTGCGAACTGAACGATTCCTGCCGCGATGAAGCCTCATTCCCCAGTGCTCCCGGCATGAGTCGGACAACCGCATCCGCCACTACTGCCGCCCCCAATTCGCCGCCACTGAGAACGTAATCGCCAATGGAAAGCTCACGATCGGCGAGATGCGCCCCCACCCGCTCATCAACTCCTTCGTAGCGTCCGCAAATCAGCACCATGCGCTTCATGCCGGAAAGCTCCTGCGCAATTTCCTGAGTGAATCGCTTGCCCTGTGCCGAAAGCAGAATTACAGTCTCTTGAGACGCCTCGCCGAGACGGTCCTCGCGGCCGCCCACTTTCAGTTCTTCAATACATTCAAAGATCGGTTCCGGCTTGAGCAACATCCCCTCGCCGCCGCCAAATGGGCGGTCATCCACAGTTTTGTGACGGTCATGAGCAAACGCGCGCAGGTCGTGAACTTCGATCTCCGTTAAACCCGCCTCACGGGAACGGCGAATGATCCCGAAATCCAGAGGCCCGCGAAAGAATTCGGGAAAGATCGTGACGATAGCGATCTTCATCGCGGAATCCTGAGCAAACCTCTATCGCTTCCGGACAACATTCCGCTGCTCTTGCCGTTTCTCATCAGCGGTGAGGGGCGCATTTACTTCGAGCATTCCATCCGGCAAGACCATCTCAATGCGCCTGCTCTTCAGGTCAACATGTTTCAGATAAGCTTCGGCGTACGGAATCTCATGGCGTTTGTGTCCGGTTTTCACGATCAGCAAAGGCGCTTCGCCGGCGCCAAACTGTACATCCTCAACGGTGCCTATTTCGCGATCCGAGTCAAAGACTTCGCACCCGATCAGATCACTGATGTAAAGCCATCCCGGATCGAGAGCCGCCCGTTGTGCCCGTGGCACTTGCAATTCGCACCCCACCAGAAGTTCGGCTTCAGAAATGGAGTCCACGCCGGCAAACTTGAGAACCAAAATCCCCTTGTGCGGCCAAAGCTGTTCCAGTTCCAATTCCCGACGGCTTCCGTTGTTATCGAGAGACAAGAGCCGCATGCCTTGCCGGAATCGGTCCGGAACGTCGCTATGTGTTTCGGCCCCAACTTCGCCGTGCCGTCCCTGTGTTTTCAGGATGCGCGCGAGAGTAATGTACTCGTCTTCTATCCGAAACTCCTAAGATCTGACCCGACCCGTTTGGTCGTTGCCGATTTCGCCTTCAGCGGTCTCATCCTCAGCGAGATCATCTTCAATGATCTCAAGACCGAATCTCTTGTTCGATCTCACGCCTGCCGCCGACAAGATGTTTCGCATGGCGCGAACCGTGCGTCCCTGCTTGCCTATCACTCTGCCAACATCTTGCGGAGCGACCTCTAACTCAAGAACCGTTTCTCCGGGTTCCTCAACCAGATTAACGGAGACCTGATCGCTTTCGTCAACGAGCGATTTAACAAGCTGCTCGATCATGATCCGCACATCTTCCGTCTGACTAGTTCCAGTTGGCTCAGTCATATATTTCGGCTTGTTAGCTGGCGCGGGACTACGAAACGGCGGCGGCCGGAACGGGTTGAGACATAATTTTCGACACGCGCGACGACATCTGCGCGCCCTTCGATATCCAATAATCTATGCGCTGCCGCTTTAATTCGACGCTGGCGGGATTTGTCCGCGGATTATACGTCCCCACGATTTCGACAGGCCGCCCATTGCGCGCCCGCTCCTTCTCGATGACCACCACGCGATAGTAAGGTTGCTTGCGCGCACCAATGCGCGATAAACGAATCATTAACACAGAGCTTGTTTCCTTTCTAAATCCCTCGGCGGGGGAAGCCAAACCATCATTATGCCGGAGCTTAAAGCCAATAGCAAGGTCCCCGACTGCTTCAGGCCAGCAGGAGAAAATGGACGGCTCTTTAGGAAAGTCCTAAGCCGGCGCTTAATTCCTTCCGGGAACATCACCTCTTTTGCCTGGAAACGACGTGTCCAATTGCTGTGCCTAATAGAGCAAAATACAAGACCCTGAATCAGTCCCACTTCCAAGCCAATCTCGAGCCAAAATGATGTATGCCCAAAAGCAGGATCCACATACGGACAAAGGGGACAGATCGCATGCAAACCAAAAGTGTAAGGGACCGAATAGAACAAGATCGCCCGATGTTCACTTTACTCGTTTGAATTCGTGCCTAATGGTAAGCAACACAGCGAGAACCGTCGAAGATATTCCTGCTGTGGAGGCTCAGCTTCCAGTCCCGCTCCGGAACAATCGCCGAGACGCACTATATTATTGGGTATAATCCTGACTGTCATGGAAGAAACTGAAATCATTTTTTCTGTTCGGGAATCATTCGATCAAGACTCTGAAGGTCGAACTTCAGGGCACACGATCTTCATCGCGGGCACTCGAGCCTTCGCGGCCCGCAGAATCACCTAACGGTGCCTGAACGCTCCAATCAAAAGCTGAAGCCAGCGACAGTGTTTGGGGCGTTGCAGCCTTACCTGAAGGTCGAACGCTCAAAATCGGAAGAGGACCTTTCTAAAAATGGCTCGTCCCAAACCTCTCGTTCTTATCATTCTCGATGGCTGGGGATTTCGCGTTGAAACTAAAGCCAACGCCATCGCCCTTGCCCGCAAGCCCACATACGACCGGCTGCTTCGCGAGTATCCCAACACTCTTATTCATACGAGCGGCGCTTATGTCGGCTTGCCGGACGGCCAAATGGGCAACAGCGAAGTCGGACACCTCAACATCGGTGCGGGACGAATCGTCCACATGGACAGCACTCGCATCGAGGTGATGATCCGAAACGGTGACTTTTTTCAGCATCCCGTGTTGCTGGCAGCCATGAAGAATGCGCGTCTCGACGGCCGCCAGTTGCATCTCTTCGGCCTTCTTTCCGACGGTGGAGTTCACTCGTACCAATCGCATTTGCATGCTCTGCTGAAAATGGCAAAGCAGAACGGCGTGGACCGCGTTTTCGTGCACGCTTTCATGGATGGCCGCGACACACTGCCAACCAACGGCGCCGGTTATCTGCAACTGCTCCAGCAGACAATGCGCGAATACAACACCGGCAAGATCGCTACGATTAGCGGACGTTATTATGCG
Source organism: Terriglobales bacterium (assembly GCA_050745965.1). Lineage (GTDB taxonomy): Bacteria > Acidobacteriota > Terriglobia > Terriglobales > Acidobacteriaceae > PALSA-188. Next base: position 4,121 of record JBOGLB010000353.1, read on the forward strand.
ATGGACCGTGATCGCCGCTGGGAGCGCATTGATAAAGCATTTCAGGCGATGGTTAACGGCGTTGGCGAGGGCGGAAAATACTCCGATCCGGTTCGCGGGGTAAAAGATTCTTACAATAAAGATGTCACCGATGAATTTATCGTGCCCTTCGTCTGCACCGATGAACGAAACGAACCGGTCGCAAAGATACGCGAGGAAGATTCCTGCATCTGTTTCAATTTTCGTGCCGATCGCGTGCGCCAAATTACACGCGCTCTCGCCCGTAACAGCGGGTTGAACGCACAAGCCGGGCGCGATCTGCCAGGCGCGGACGATCTCGACGCCGCCATCCCGCTCAGTGAAGTTCCCGACAATCTGCATTATGTTTGCATGACGCAGTATGACAAGCATTTCAGTTTGCCGGTCGTGATCCAGCCGGAATCAATGAATAATATTCTCGCCAACGTCATTGGTGAGATGAATCTGCGGAACCTTCG
>JBOGLB010000354.1:0-4467 GCA_050745965.1 Terriglobales bacterium
CGCTACCATCGCGACTTTGCAAAAACGCGCGGATGAAATTATTGACCAGACCCTCCTTCGTCGAGTAATGAATGAGTCGCCCACCGACTTGACGATAAGCTCCACGGCCTTCTGTACCAATCCACAACGCACCGTCGCGGTCGCGGAAAACGTTCCGAACCCTGACCCCTGAGATACCTGGAAACCGGTATGGTGTCGCTCTGCCATTTCGCACGCGAAACAGATTTACCGCCGCAACCCACAAATCGCCGTTGCGGTCCTGGTAAATCGTCTCGGCGTCAGAATCAGCGGCGTCGGGAAGACTGACGGTCCTAACCGGCGTCTTGACTAGCCGCAACATGCCGCCTTGCGTTCCAATCCAGATATTTTTCTCCACATCCTCGAAAAGATTCAGGACGGTATTACTAGGTAGCGGATCGGGAGCGGTAATCTTGGAGAAATGATGATCGCGGTAAAGATGAAGACCGCGCCCGATGGTGCCGATCCACAGGGTTCCGTCCGAGGTCTCGTGCAGAAAGCGGACAGTACCTCTAATCTGCGGCACGCTCTTGAAGGAGGTTTCGCCGGGTCCCATTTTCTTCAGCCCTGAAACAGTTCCGACCCACATCGTTCCATCCCGCGTTTCCACGATAGATTTAACTCGGTTACTGCTGGCCTCGCCACCCAGGTGGTACTCGAGAACGGAGTCACCGTCCATTCGCATGAATCTGGAGCCACCCAGCCACAGCCGGCCGCGGCTGTCTTCATAGATCGCGTGCACAGCGATTGGCGGGATAACTTTTGAATTGTCAACCCGCGTGAGGCGCTCACCTGAGAGAACGTACAATCCATCATCCGTGCCGACCCAGATCTTCCCCTTGTTATCCTCGAACACAACACGCACAAATCCATTGGTTAAACCGTCTGCGCTGGAGAAAGCGTGGAAAACCCCATTGCGGTATCGAATTAAACCGCCGCCTTCCATTCCAATCCAAAGCGTATTGTCGCGCGAGACCATCAGGCAAAACACGTTGTTGTCGCTGAAGGCAGGAGTGTTTTCGCGATCAAACGTCAGAAATCTTTCCCCATCGAACCGAACCAGGCCCCCGGTCGTTCCGATCCACAAATATCTGTCGGCAGCCTGAGCGAAGGCCTGCACCACCTGTTCCGGCAAGCCATCCTGCATTTGCCATAGGCGCTGGGTATAAGTAATTGGTCCGCTGGCTAGCGAGGAAGCGGAAATTGATATGGAAGAAAAGAAAAATAGGATATAGACGACCGTCCGGCATAGCAGTCTAAGTCGGGCGACAATCGGGCACAAATTTAAACCAATCAACATGGAACACAGCCACCCATGCCTCAAAGCAGGGCTACGGGGCCTCGCGTGAGCGGCGAGTACGAAAATTTATCACACTTTTTCTGTCTGCGCGTCATATTGGCGTGCAACAACCTCGGTGGATTGGAATCCGCTGAGCTTGATTGAAGACCCTCCGCGGACGAACGCATTCGCCGAAGCCGAATCTTTCGCCGTCAATTGCGGGAGAAATAGCTGGAAGTGATACTCTGGTCCCACAAATTCGTCGGAGGATCCCATGCGTGTTCAGAGAGCATTCATTATTCAATTGAGCGTGGTTGTGTTGACCCTGGTCTCATTGATACTCAGTGAACGGGCTGTTGCGCAGGGCGGTTGGGCTGTTGAAAAGACATTTCACGTTGGTGGCGACGGCGGTTGGGACTATGTGACTTTTGATGCGAAGACCAATCATCTCTACGTCCCAAGAACGACGCACACGATGGTGATTGACGCCGAATCCGGCAAAACGATCGCGGACATTCCCGGCCAGAAGCACAACCACGGAGTCGCTCTCGTTCCCAGCGCTGGAAGGGGATTTATCAGCGACGGCAGCGGCGCAGTCGTGATCTTTGATCTCAAGACAAACGCCGTGTTGGGCACGATAGCGGCAGAACCCGATGCTGATGGCATTATCTTCGACAAAGCCAGTGGGCTTGTGCTGGTCGTTTCCGGCGACGGCGGCGTACTGATGTCTCTCAAGCCTGATCTAGATCCTAAGACCGGAAGTATGGATCCCCCAATTGAGTTGGGAGGCAAACCCGAATTTCTTGCCTCCGACGGCGCAGGTAAGATCTACGTGAACTTAGTGGACAAGGACGAAGTTGCAGTAGTTGATATCAAGGCAAGGAAAGTTCTTGCGCACTGGTCCGTTGCTCCAGGCGGCGCTCCCGTGGGAATGTCCATGGACACAGAAAAGCGGAGACTTTTTATTGGGTGTAGAAATCCGCAAAAGCTTATCGTGATGAGCGCTGACGACGGCAAGGTGCTCGCCGATCTGCCAATCGGCACGGGCGTGGATGCGACCAGATTCGACGGCAAAGAGGCGCTCGCGAGTTGCCGCGATGGCAAACTCGATGTTGCCGGCGAGACCGCGCTGGGTAAGTTCGAAATCCTGCAAACAGTGACCACACCTCTCGGCGCGAGGACAATGGACATTGACCCCGCAGCACACAAGGCTTATTTGCCAACCGCCGAATTTGAGGAGGCACAACCCGGCGCGAAAGGTCGTCCCAAACTTAAGCCCGGAACATTCATGATTGTGGTCGTGGCGCGTCACTAAGGCTTCTCCCGAAAACCCGCGTTGACTAAAGCGGTACTTCAATAAGCGCAGGACCTTCGCTAAGAAAACCCTCCCGTAGCGCCTTTACGAATGCGTCCAGCGTGGTGACACGCGTGCCCGGAACTCCCATCCCTTTTGCCAGAGACGCCCAATCGAGATTCGGGCGGCCAATATCAAATAAATCGGACGCGCGAGGACCAGGCTCGCCGATGTCTAGCCCGGAGAACTCACGTTTGAGAACCGCATAAGCGTGATTGGCGAAAATTATCGTCGTCACCTTGAGGCGTTCGCGCGCCATGGTCCACAATGCTTGCGCCGTGTACATCCCACTGCCGTCAGCGGAGAAACACAGCACCCGACGATCGGGGCAAGCTACCGCAGCGCCCACTGCAAGAGGCATGGCGATCCCAATCGAACCCCCAGTGTTTGCAAGCCAGTCGTGACGCCGACAGTTTCTCGTGGCCGCCATCAAGCCTCTGCCCGAGGTCATGGACTCGTCCACGACGATCGCGTTTTCGGGTAGGAGAGCCGCCACAGCAGCAGCTAAACCCTGCGGACTGATTTCACCACTTGGCGATGGGGCACGATCAACCTTGGCAGCAGCCGATGACCTCTCGTTCAACGACAAGGCTGTTGCCAGGGCTTCGAGCGACCCCGCGCAATCTTCGCCTGGCGACGCCAATGTTTGCAGCACGCATTCCGGTGGGGCGAGCAGGCTGTTCTTGCCCGGATAGGCAAAATACGAAGCCGGAACCGGCGATGCAACAAGGATGATCTGTCGAAATTCCTTCAACTGCTCGGTCGCCTGCTCCGGGACGTAATGCATTCGCTCTACTGCTGGCGCCCCGCCGCCACGCTCCATGCGCGTGAAAGGGTACGGAGACAGCAATTTCGCGTTTGTTGCAGCAGCGACGCGTCCCGCTGCCGCCAAGCCTTTTCCGTAAAGGCTTTTATCTGACAATAAAACTGCAGTTCTCAAACCAGATCGCAGCAGTTCAGCTGCTTGCTCTATTGTCTTGGTGTCAGGCATCGGAGCGACAGGGAAGGCCGGGATGTTCTCACTGCGGGTTTCCCCGGGGGAAATTTCGCTCCAGGCCACGTCCGCAGGCACAATCAGCGTTGCGATCTGGCCGGGAGGTGTATTTGCCGCAACTATAGCCTCCACCGCGTCGCGGCTTATTTCCGGCGCGGCTCGAGATGTGCGCAGCCATTTGGAATAAGGGCGCGCAATCGCCTCAATATCTGAAGTTAGCGGCGTATCGTACTTAAGGTGTTGCGTGGCGTGCTGCCCAACGATGTTGACAATGGGCACGTGGGCGCGGCTGGCATTGTGTAGGTTGGCGAGGCCGTTGGCGAAGCCCGGACCAAGATGCAGCAATGTACTGGCCGGCTTGTCAGCCATACGCGCATAACCATCCGCCGCGCCCGTAACCACACCTTCGAAAAGGCCGAGCACGCAACGGATTTCAGCCACGTCGAGCGCACCCACGATGTGCATCTCGGAAGTTCCGGGATTTGCGAAGCAGACCTCAATTCCTCCGGCGATCAAACTCCGAATTAGGCTCTCTGCTCCGTTCATCCGACTGCCTTGGAAGTTTCGGCGATGAAGTGCGAAAGCACCGAGCCGAGAATTTCGAAATGCTTCGTCAGAATTTCGTGATGATCGCCCGGGACGCTTTGAACTTCAAGTTCACTTGCCAGTTTTCACCAAACCGCGCGGGGGTTATCAGGATAGATAGTGGAAACTTCGGCCCGAACAAAATGTATTTTGCTCCGATAAAACCGCGGTTGATAATGCTTCCACGCAACCTGCGCACTTTGATACGCAACGCTTGTTACCGACGGCGTACCCGCC
>JBOGLB010000355.1:0-3330 GCA_050745965.1 Terriglobales bacterium
ATTGGAGTTACAACATTCGCCTCACGAACCATCCTCGCGAACTCTTCCCGCGCAAGTATGCTTTCTTTAACCCGTCGCGATTTCCCCGATAAGACCTCGTATTCGCCAACATAAACTTGCTGGTGGCCCGCATCGAGAGCTGTTATCACCCTTCCTTCTACGCCGCCCGCCGATGCGACCGCCTCTAACAACGAAACCGCAGCGATTGGTTTCGCCAAGACTTCCGCGAATGCCTTGATCGCTGCCAGTCCCACTCGCAATCCAGTAAACGACCCCGGACCGGAAACCACCGTAAACCCGTCAATGTCTTTCTTGCTGCATCCGTCTCTGGACAGCAGTGTCGCAATTTGGGGAACAAGCTGCGCGGAAAATGCGCCGCCATCCAAACTGATGGATTCGAGCAATTCGCATGTTCCGTCTGTTTCGCCACGCGCCAGCGCAATGCTGCCGGCTTTACCCGAGGTATCGGTTGCGAGCAACAACATCAGGTATTGTCCACGCGCTGCGCCTCAACCAATTCCAACAGCACGCCGCAGGTGCTGGAAGGATGAACAAACGCATAACGGTGGCCTCCCGCTCCAATCTTAATTTCATTGGAAACCAGCCGAATACCCTCTTTCTTGAATTTCTCCACGATGACGTTCAAATCAGGGACCCTCAGGCAAACATGATGCAAGCCCTCACCACGTTTTGCGATGAATCGCGCAATCGTCGAATCATCCGAGGTCGCTTCCAGCAGCTCAAGCCTGCTCTCGCCGAGGGGGATCATTACGACTCGCACTTTTTCGCCTTCAATTGTTTCCTCCGAAGAGATAGTCAATCCCATCTGCTCATAAATCTTCTTCGAAGCTGCCAGCGACTTTACGGCGATTCCGAGATGGTCAATGTCGAACATAACATTGTCACAAATTCCACCACTCTAGACCGAGCACTGTGTATCCACCCAGCTTTGAAGGGGCATGCCTCCAGGCATGCCGTGAGTCCTTTGAATTGACAGTCGGCGCGGCTGAAAGCCGCGCCCTTTCAAAGCTACAACCACCTCGCCAGCCGGCTAGGCCATCCCACCAATTATTTCTTCCACAATAGAATACGGATCGCGCCGGCGCCCCGCGACTTCGGCAGCATAACGGTACAAATTTCCATCGCCGATTTTGGAGTATGCCGTTTCCAACATCGAGTCGCGCAGCATATCAACTAAACGCTGTTCCCAATTTTGAATGTTACGCTTCGCAATCCAATTCTCTTTTTTTAGATACTCCTCATAAGCGGCAATAGACGCCGCTACATCGCCAATTCCCTTTCCTTCGCTTGCAACTGTCTTTACGATCGGCGGAGTCCAATTGTCGGAACGGACAGCTAGAGACTGCAAAGCCCGAATCTCGCGCTCCACGCTTTCGGCGCCATCGCGGTCACTCTTATTTATCACAAAAATATCGGCGATCTCCATGATCCCCGCTTTGATGCTCTGCACATCGTCTCCCATGCCGGGAACCAGAATCACGATGGTGATGTCCGCCAAACGCACGATGTCAATTTCATCCTGGCCGACTCCAACGGTCTCGATCATCACAATATCTCGGCCGGACGCGTCTAGGATCATGGCAGCATCGGCGGTGCTTCTGGCCAGCCCGCCCAGCGAGCCGCGCGTGGCCATGCTGCGAATAAAAATGCCGGGATCGGAGAAGTGCTCTTGCATGCGGATGCGGTCGCCGAGAATCGCGCCGCCAGTGTAGGGACTGCTCGGATCCACCGCAATGATTCCGACCGTCTGATTCAGCTTCCGATAATGCCGGGCCAACTGATCTACAAGGGTACTTTTTCCCGCGCCGGGCTGCCCCGTCAATCCCAGCACTCGCGCGTGCCCGCTCAGCGGAAACAACTTTTTTAGAAATTCTGTCCACCCGGTCGCGCGGTTATCCACGACTGACAGTGCCCGCGCCAATGCCCGACTGTCTCCAGTTCGCACTTGCCCGATGAGACTTTCAAACTGTGAGTCAAAGCCATCAGTGTAAAGGATTGGAGTGCAGTGCGAGGATCCTTCATCGAGCCCGCACCGAAGACTCACTCGACGCGACTGCGTGCGGGGTGGTTGTGGTATGTTTGCGACCTCGGACTCTCTCGTGACAATCTCGACGTTAGAAACTCAGCCGGCTGCAAGATGGAAAACCGAACCTTCGATACGCGAACTTTTCATGTTAGTTGTCTTTGCCTGCGGGTGCTTCGGCGCTACGGCGAGTTTCCTTCGCGGCTGGCATAGCCTGGCGCTCAGTTTTGGCGACAACGGCGCGTATCTGGGAGTTGCGGCGGCGATCCGGCATTGGGATCTTCACGGAGCCGGCGTTCAGCACTTCATGGGCTATCCGTATGCGATTGCCGCCGTCTCGCTGGTGTCACATCTTTCCTTGACGTCGAGCCTTTTGCTTGTGGCGGGCCTATCGTCTCTTGTGAGTATCTTCATCGTTGCACGTCTTTTTGGCGTATGGGTCGCCGCGTTTTTTGCGTTCTCAAATTTCGCGTGGTTACAGGTGTCGCTTCTTGGTGGTTCCGAGCCTCTCGCGCTAGCTCTCGGTTTCGGTGCCTTTTGGGCGTTCCGGCGGGGGCACCCTCTGCTGGCCGCTCTGCTAGGGTCGTTGGCAACCACCGTCCGGCCACTGATGTTCTTCACACTGGTGGGCATCGGTATCGCGCTGCTCTATAAGAAGCGCTACGGCAAATTCCTCGGGGCCCTCGCCATAGGCTTGGCCATCGGCATTTTGTACGTATGGCCATTGGCGCACTATTTCGGAGATCCGCTGCTCACCGTTCATAGCTATACGTCGCGAGATTACGGCGCGGCAAACGTTAGCGGACCTCACGGACACCTGTTTGGCTGGCCTTTTCACGGTATCGTTGTGGGCACCATACTGTACCCGGCACCTTGGACCAATCTGACACTCAGCTTCCTATGGATTGCGCTGGTGATCATGGGAACGGTCGCGATGTTTTCCCGAGATCTTCGTGATTATTGGCGAGCCAATCCAGCGGAGGCCATATTCTCCGGGCTCTACCTGCTTGCAATCTTCTGTTACGACTATTTCATATGGGCGCGCAGCAACTTCATCCGCTTTTCGATTCCGGTGCTTCCTTTGGTTTTTTTTGCGCTGCTCCGCTGGCTGCCAAAAGACCGGCGGCTGCTTTGGAGTCTCGCTGCTGTTGGACCGGTGCTAGCCGCTTGTTCCGCGGTAGGGATTAGGAATATTTCTTTATTGCAGTAAGAACGGCAGCCACCCCCGATAGTAAAATCAGAAATGAAGTCTTGTTGAATTTTTGAACTCAGGAGCATTCTTGAAC
>JBOGLB010000356.1:0-2919 GCA_050745965.1 Terriglobales bacterium
ATGCACAGAATAACCATTCCCAATATCACGTAATCCTTCAGGATGTCCCCGTAATAGATGGCGGAATTGAACATGGCTATCAAGAGAAGGAGCGCCATGCGCCACGAGAAAAACAGATAAGGATGCTTCTGCGTGGCCTTGACCTTCTGCATGAGCACAGAAAAGCCATAGCCGAAGAGGAAGGCAAGCATCGTCCAACCCTTCGCCAGAAACACGATCTGCACGATCGATTGCAGAACTGAACTGCGCAGGTCGTGAATACCCGGCCACTGCGTTCCGTACGAAAAGAAGATCGCAAAGTTCACCAAAACTACGCTGAGCAAAGCCCATCCGCGCAGTACGTCGACAATGGGTGTTCGCTGGCCAGGATCTACAGGGGTAAGAGGAATCATGTTCATGGATCTCTCCGATTTTTTTGGCTATGCCCGAGGGGACACTTTCAGGCTGGGTTTGAATCCTGCTGGTAACTGAATCCGTTTCACGGCGGCGAGTAAACTTGCGCGAAGCGCGAAATAGCTCAAGAACGCAATCCCGACTAGGCATGGATAGATCCACATGCCTAAATGCTCCGGAAACTGCGGGGGCGGGTTTTGGAAGCCAAATACTATGTGATCGTGACCGAAGCTAAGCGGGATGAAGTCGCGTTGAGAATGCACGTACCTGTGTTGCGCAGACAACGGAAGATCCAGCCATAGTCCTACCAGGTCGGGACGAAAGATCTTTACGGCGATACAAACAAGACTCCAGAGTCCGAAAAAGCCCGAGATCGTAGCACAAATCAAACCGAACCCGGCGAATACGCTGCGCCCTGCAAATCGAATAACCGTGCGCAGCATCGGGACGGTCTTTCTGCTCGATCGCGCTCTAGTGAGAAGATATTCGTCGACAAAACCCTGTGCGTAGGCTTCGGCGCTCCCAAAGCCCGCTAGGACCTCCACGGGCGAGATCCCCATTCCCACGCGCTCGTCAATGTGGTCTTTCGCTTCCGCCAGAATATCGAGTGAATCGTCAGCGGGCAGAGAGTCAAGCGCCCGTTTCACCTTGTTCAGCCATGTGTTGATCGGTTCGTCCTTCTGATGAGCGCTCATTTCTTCCCCCTGTTGAGAAATCGATTGAACGTAACGGTCATGGTCTGCCAATCGTCGAGGTAGGCTTTCAGCTCAGCTTTCCCCTGGGCGGTGATTGCGTAGTATTTGCGCGGATGAGACGCGTCGAGAATGTGCCACTCGCTCTTGATGGAGCCCTGCTTCTCAAGTCGGTAAAGAAGCGGATACAAGGTGCCTTCTGCGATTTCCAGCCCTGCCTCATTCCGGAGCAGATCGAGAATTCTCAACCCGTATTCCGCGGATTCCTCCACAACGCTCAACAGCGCGAGCTCTGCAACGCCTTTGAACATCTGCGTACGGAGTCTTTCGCGTGATCCTTGGAGGGCTTCCGACTCAGGGCTCGTTTTCCGCGACCGCGTTGCTTTTCCCGATACCATGCATTGCAAGATATTATAAAAATCGAGATCTTGCAAGGAAAAACCTGCACTCAGGCTGCTTATTGATAGTAGCCAGCCATTAAGGAGGTCAGCCTCGTATCATCTGCTCAGAGTGCGCGTCACTCATAAATCACAGATAACGAGCAAACTGGAAATTCGGTGTTTCGTCAATGAAAGAACTTAAAATTTTCCTATTCCTTTATGTAGGCACAAAAAAAGGCACAAATCGTCTTTCAGCGGCAACAGGAATAGGCGATAAATGTTATGAACAAGCGCGAGGTTTTGCTCTGCTGCGGAAAAGTCCTGAATCACAGAAGTTGTGCGACCCCTGCACTCTCGCGGCATTTTCAGGAAGTTTTGGGAATCGACCTGCAGTCGGAGGATGACGCGGTCATCGAAAGGAATCGATTTTCGAAGCCGGACTTAGTTCAGCTGGTTAGAAACCCTGTCTGTGACGAAGGGACGCAGCGGACTCGAGTCCTGTCGCTCCCGCCAATCTCATCATCTTGCGGTAATCGCAACCTACCTCAACGTCTAGTACCCGCATGACGGTCTTTGATCAGGTATACATCGTTATTCGTTCAGAATTGAAATAGCGCTGAGCCGAATTTTACGTGCCTCACCCGCCGGCCGCTTGTAGTTCTGGACCTACTTCGGCTCATTAATGATTGCGTTCGCCGCGTTGCCGGCCACGACCCAGCTTGCCGACCCGGCCACAACAGCTTCATCCTCAAACCACAGGAATCCAAAGTCGTCGATGCACTCCGGAAAATCCGGCTTGATGATGATGTACCCCGGAATCACCGCGCCCGGGATGTAAGCATTGTCGGCGCGATTGTTGCTGTACGTCTTCGTTTTCGAGACCGTGCCGACTCCAGCTACATACGAAGTGCTAGATACCGGGTGCGTACCGAGAATGTAGTTGACCGCGCGAAGTGTGTATTCGGGGCCCACGAGATCCGGAAATGTCTTGTGGAGGAAATACATTCGGACCGCCATGTCCACCACGGCGCCCGATCCGCCCCAGGTACCGAGGCTCGGAGGCACACCGAATGGGGTTCCGTCCAGGCGCTTGTCCAAACCCGCCATGTATGCCTTCACTGCTTCGCGCATTTGATCTTTCGCGCTAGCGTCCAGATAAGGCAATGCCCGGACTGCTGTCCAACCATGGAGGTCCATCTGCTGCGGGGTGATCATCTGAGGGAACAATTCTTTCAGCCGGGACTTGTATGGCTCGGCACCATTCGTGGCGATGGTCAATTCCAGAGCCGCGGCCCAGTCCATGCCGACAAAAGATCGCCCGCGGCCGAAGCCGGTCGGTGGAGCTGCCGGCGCTGCAGAGTTTGTCGCAGCACCCGAGACGCTCTTAAGTTTACGAACACCCTGTTCTCCAGAGACAACACCCTGAGAGGCCGCCAGCACACCGTTTGCGGGAG
>JBOGLB010000357.1:0-3689 GCA_050745965.1 Terriglobales bacterium
GGTTCGTACGGAAAAGACGTGCGCGGCATCATCCGGCAACATCAGTTTCAAAAAGTTGAACTGGTTAAGTTTGCGCGCCCTGACGATTCCTACGAGCAATTGGAGACACTCACCCAAAATGCGGAGGCAGTCTTGCAAAAGTTGGGGCTACACTATCGCGTAGTTTCTCTCGCCACCGGCGATCTGGGATTTTCCTCCGCCAAAACCTATGACATTGAGGTATGGCTTCCCGGGCAAAAGGTTTTTCGCGAGATTTCTTCCTGCTCGAATTTTGAGACCTTTCAGGCGCGGCGCGCTAATATCCGTTACCGGCGCGAGGGAAAGGGGAAGACTGAGTTTGTCCATACGCTGAACGGGAGTGCGCTTGCGGTGGGCCGTACATGGCTGGCGATCCTGGAAAACTATCAGCGGGCCGACGGCAGTGTTACAGTTCCCGAAGTTCTGCGAGCGGATATGGGAACGGACTTAATTTCCCGCAAGCACTTCTGACATATCCCTCCAAATGGCATCCACTCCCAGTACGGCGAATCCGGTTTGCAAGAGCCCGGTTTGCAAGAGTAAAGAACAGCAAATAGACTTGCACAGGAATGAGGCAGAGACGACGAATACAAGCGCAACCTTCGCGGAGCCCCGCGGCTTTATGACTGGAATCTGGCGCACACTTCGAGACTACGTCCTTTGGTCCTACGAACGTGGCACCATTCAATACGACGTGATGGTGACATTGATTTTACTTTTTATATTTCTTTCTCCTTATTGGATCAATTTCAAAGACAAACCGGTGCAGCGCGATCCGCATCGTACGGAGGTGGTGGTAGTTGCCGACGGAGTGGGCGGGCTGATTTACCAGATTGACGGGACAACCATACAAGGCAAGGATGACGAACAAGTAAGAGCGGAATTATTACAAATCATTGAGCCAATTTCCGGGAAGATCAGCATCACAAGATATGAAGCAGATCGTGATCGCACGGGAAAAACACGGACTTATAAGGTCTGGGTGCGCAAGCAGTAGCGAAAGATTTGCAGGCGGTTGACGAGCGTAGGAATGCAAACTCGAAGTTTATTTTTGACGTTGACGGTTACGATGTTAGGGCTGACAGGCCCCGTTCTCGCGCAGCATGCTTCGCCTTCCCAGTCGAGCGAACTCAAGGCTGTTTTTGCCAGACTGGATAAAACAGCAGCCGCGTTTCGCTCCGCCGAAGCAAGCTTCGAGTGGGATCAGTACACAAAAGCGGTTGATGAAACCGACAAGCAGCAGGGGAAAGTATATTTCCGTAAGGTCGGCGGGAACGTAGAAATGGCCGCCCACGTTGTCGGACCGACCGACACAACAAAATCTATAGCATCGTCTGCGGCAGAAAGGTATGTGTTGTTTAGTGGAGGGAAAGTCCAACTCTTCCAGCCTAGCGCCGATCACCTCGATATTTACAATGCCGGCAAAAGCAGCGATGCGGTCGAAAGCTTTCTGGTTTTGGGGTTTGGCGGTTCTTCGCGCGACATGCTCAAATCTTTCGACGTCACTTATGGTGGGCACGAAAACATAGGCGGCGCCGACACCGACAGGCTTGAACTCACGCCAAAATCGGAGAAGGTTAAGAACATGTTTAATCACATTGAGCTATGGATTGACTCTCGCGGAATATCAATCCAGCAAAAACTGATGTCTGGAGAAGGAGACTATCGTCTCAACAAGTATTCCGATATTACTTTGAACCAGAAGATCTCCGACAACGTTTTTAAGCTGAAGACGACAGGCAAAACTACAATTGAGACCCACTGATTATCGGGAGATTGCGGAAGATTTAGACTGAAAAATATAAGGGTGGGCGTTATACTCCACAGTGGGCCTCTGCAATCAAGTTTAGAGCTGTAAGAATTCCACATCTCGAATTCATTTTCCAATGGCCAAGGTATTCACGATCCCGGTTCCTCCTAAGATGGGACGCAAGCGCCGCGAGCGCACGCCTGACCCACGTTATGTGGATGGGCAGCGATTGTTGGTTGAGGCCATGAAATATCTGGCGCAGTCTGATCCGGTCAACAATCGCAGTGCCGTTGAGTTGCTGTCCGAACACGTTCGAACCCGGTTCAGAATGACCGATTCCCCGCTAGGGTAGTTGACCGGATGAAATGGGAACCGTTTCCCTTGCGCGAAACATTGCCGCCGCAAACACTATCACCACCGGAAAACATTCGAGCGTGTATCGTGGCTCGGGATTTTCCAGTGTTCCCAGGAAGAGCGACCTTACAACCACGAATGTAATTAGCAAGCCGGCAAACCGGAACGCATCCCCTCGGGCGAACCCCACCCATCCCGTGGCGACATAGAATATTCCGATCAAACCTAATCCCACAGCAACGGCTGACCACATCGGGTCGTCGTTGAATTCCCACCATCGGGTGTCAGAAGGCAGCATCTCAGTACGCGGCCGCAGCCACATGTCGGCGATCTTCAACAATGGAAGCCACGCATAATACCGTAATGGAGACTGCCTTATTCTTTGAGTCGCCAAGGCGTCAAACTTCGCATCCAGCCCGGGGCTGATCTCGAGTGTGGAATTGTATTCACTCAGCAATTCCAGAGTTTCCTTTTGCTGCTGTGTCGAATCAAAAGCCCGATCAGGCAACTTCGAGGCATCTACCGGATCGCCTGGGACCTGCCAATAAATTTCCTCAACGGACGTGTAATCAGCGATCCATGTATTCACCCAGCGATTAAACCCTTTCGGAACGAACTCACCCTCCTCGTTGGCATACCGGGGCGCCAACGGCTGAAAGCGCTTCAGAGTGTGCAAATTGCGCAAGGTCCACGGAATAAGCGGCGCGACGGAGACGATTCCAACAATAAGCGCCGCCCGCGCAACGGGACCAGCTTGCAGCCTGCTCCGCAACCTTTGGACGATCGTCCATGCCAAAAAGAATTCGATTGCGGCCAGCAGGATGCCGCCATCGGGTCGCAGTAAAATTGCCGCGGCAGTCGCGAGCCCGCAGCCTATCCACGAGCCGATTTTTCGCGAGCCGTCAGATTCAAGACCAGCCACCGCAAAGTTGAGCGAAAGCGCGGTAAAGAAAATTTCGAGCGTTTCAGTAAGCGCGGTGGCCACGTAGTTGGCCGTAAATGGGCAAAGTGCGGCGAGTAGAAATGCGGCCTTCGATGCTTTTGGACCTATGACCCGCCGCGCCAGGTCGGCAATCAGAAAACAGGTACCGACATCCACGAACATTTGAACCACAAGCACTGCCCGGTAATGCTCCATCCCAAAAATCGCGAAAACAGCGGCCAGAAATGCGGGATACCCTGGAAGTCGGATGTAAGTGGGGACGATTTCGCCGACGCTGGTGATGCCATAAACTCCATGCTGCAACCAGTTCTTTGCGATATCCCCGTAGATGAACGAATCAGTCGTGATGCTGGGAAACCGAAAGATGAAAATCAGCCGGAGAATGAATGCGGATATCGTTGACACGATGAAGAAGGCCGGAGATTGGCGAAGCGTCCCAAGCACTATGCGAATATACATTCTCAAAAAGGTTCCGTTCATACCTGTGCTCCGAACGGAAGTAAATTTTCAATTTCTCATCAAAGTGGCGCTCCTGCGAGGGGGTTCCCTGGCGGCGAGAAGTGAATTGAATGAGATTAGGTGACCGGCCCATGAGGCCCTCGGCTGGCCAGTATTATTGGGAGC
>JBOGLB010000358.1:0-5581 GCA_050745965.1 Terriglobales bacterium
CTCCAAACCTATCAATAATAATTACGCCCCCACACAGCAGGACGCAAGCCACGAAATGCGTGAAGACAACGTTGAGCCGTTTCAGCCACGCCGGATCTTTAGCATTGGGCTCAGAATTAGCCCACCAGGGGAACTTTGTCTCGGAATCCGACGTATAAACAATCAGTTGGAATCTTGCTGAAGGCGGCTTTCTTTTCAACAGAATTTAACAATTGCGATGACAATTGTTTGTAAGGCTCGTCTATAAAGAGAGCAAGGAAGGTTCAGTTATGCTTACGATTGATGTTGATCGGATTGACGGTGTGGCGATTGTAAAGTGCGTCGGGCGATTGGTTCGAGGCGAGGGAGTCGGTACGTTGCGAAACGCCGTATTATCGGAAAAGAACACTCGCATGATTGTGCTTGATCTGTCCGAGGTTGATGCTCTGGACGCGGGCGGCCTAAACGCGGTGGTTTCGTTGCGCAATTGGGCGGTCGGTCGCGGCATTAGGGTCAAACTGGTAAATCCTTCGACCCTCGTGAGTGAGATGTTAACGCGCTTTGGGTTGAATCAAGTGCTCGAGGTCTCCTCGCTTAACGACGCGCTAGTGAGTCTTGCTGGGCGCGATTGCCGGGAACTCGCCGGAGCCTGTTAATGCCGAGATCAAGACCCGGCGAAAACTTGCCCTTATACGAATGGTACGAGTGATTTGAACCTCCGTGTGCGGCGGATGACGTTGCTGTATCGCTTTTTCGAGGGCTCGTGATCGTGTCGGGGGTTGCTTTCGAAACGAAAACTTTTCAGCCATCCCCTTGCTGCTGCCGACCATCCAACCACCGAATTGTTAGGCCCCGAACGAATCACAAATTCAAATCGCATCCGAAGGAGTTTTCAACATGGCGGGAAAAAATACGGCAGCATTTGGAATTTATCAAACGCAGGCGGATGTGGAATACGCGGTGGACGCCCTGCGCACGGAAGGTTTCCGCAATACTGACGTTTCAGTTTTGTTTCCTGAAAATAAGGGGACCAAAGATTTTGCAGTCGAAAAAAATACCAAAGCTCCCGAAGGCACAACTACGGGCGTGGCGTCCGGTGCGGTGATAGGAGGAACATTGGGTTGGCTCGCAGGAATCGGCGCGTTGGCCATCCCTGGGATCGGGCCGCTCATCGCTGCCGGACCAATCGTCGCGGCTCTTGCCGGCGTGGGAGTAGGCGGCGCTGTCGGTGGTATCACGGGAGCGCTGATCGGGATGGGTATTCCGGAATACGAAGCCAAGCGGTATGAAGGCCGCATCAAGGCCGGCGGGATTTTGCTTTCTGTCCATTGCGACGATTCGAATTGGACGAAGAAGGCAAAAGAACTCCTCGAGCGAACCGGCGCGCAAGATGTTGCCTCGACCGGCGAGGCGGGTGCGGATTGGCAGAAGTCAGATAAACCAATGCCACGCGCAAGCTAGTTCTTAAACTTAGACCTTCGAGTCGGACCCCCGCCATAGGGCGGGGTTTGTTTGGTTTTTCGAATCATCACAACGTCACGGAGCGCTAAACCCGCCAGCCCATCTATAATTGAAAACTCTCACTCAAAAGGGGTTTCAATGTCGAATGCGCGCGCGATTTCAATTGGGACGGCAGCAGGAGAAATCCCCGCAGTTCCCTTGACCATCGAAGGGTATAGCGTTCTGCATCAGATGATGCGCTTCCGCCGGGCAGCCTGGCGGCAACTGGTGGATAGCGAGAAAACAGAGATCGTTCGAGAGGCCAGCCATTGGTTATGCGGCATTGAACAAAATCCATCCGGGCAGTCCGGCGCTTATTCGCTTCTAGGGCACAAGGGCGATTTGATGTTCGTCCATTTCCGGCGGTCTTTTGATGAGTTGAACCAGGCGGAGTTGCAACTGGCGCAGCTTCGACTGAGCGACTATCTCGAACCGGCCACGTCCTATCTGTCCATTATTGAACTCGGCCTCTACGAATCCACGATCAAGGCTTATACCGATCTTGCCGAGCAAGGCATAGAAGCATATTCGGATGAATGGAAGCGTTCAATCCAGGGCACTCTCAATCGGCAAAAAGAAGCGATGAAACCCAGGTTGTTTCCTGATCTTCCGCCACATCGGTACCTTTGTTTTTACCCCATGGACCGGCGGCGGGGCGAACAGCAGAACTGGTATTCGCTTCCGATTGACGAGCGGGCGCGCCAGATGAACGACCACGGCCTCGTCGGCCGGCGCTATGCCGGAGAGGTGAAACAAATTATCACAGGCTCCA
The DNA here is from genome assembly GCA_050745965.1 of Terriglobales bacterium. Taxonomy (GTDB): domain Bacteria; phylum Acidobacteriota; class Terriglobia; order Terriglobales; family Acidobacteriaceae; genus PALSA-188. The sequence goes on from JBOGLB010000358.1 coordinate 2,252, forward strand.
TCGGATTCGATGATTGGGAGTGGGGCGTGGATTTGTTCGCCGAAGATCCGCTGGTGTTCAAGAAACTGATTTATGAGATGCGGTTTGATCCCGTCAGCGCTGTGTACGCGCTGTTTGGTCAGTTTTATGTCGGATTGCGCGTTATGGGCAAGAATTTAGGAAAGCTGCTGAACGGGGAATTGCCGGCGAAGGAAAATCCAAACGGCGTTTCTCAAGGTTCGTAGATCATTTGATGAAACCTGTGTCGCCCAAAGCCGGAGAATTTATTGAAGCCGTGATGCACACGCGTCCTAAACTGGCGGTTTTTGATTGCGATGGAACCTTATGGGAAGGCGATGCCGGAGAAGGATTTTTCGATTGGGAAATCAAACAAGGCGTGATTTCGAACGATATTGCCCGCTCTGCGCGTACGCGTTATGCCGAATACAAAGCCGCCAAAGTCAGCGAAGACGACATGTGCGGTGAGATGGTGACGCTGCATAATGGAATGCTGGAAACTGATGTCGGTCGTTTGGCAGAACGATTTTTCGAGGAGAATTTTCTTCGGCGCATTTTTCCCGAGATGCTTGAGTTGGTCAGCCGTCTTCAGCGATCGGGATGCGAGATTTGGGCGGTTTCCTCCACTAACGAATGGGTTATTCGCGCAGCTATCAAACACTTCGACATTCCGGAAGATAATATTTTGGCGGCTTCCGTCCAGATTGACGAAGGAACAATCACAGATCGCCTGGTGCGCGTGCCTTCCGGTCCAGGCAAACCGCGGGCAATCCGCGAGGTGATCAGACGCATTCCCGACGCAGTGTTTGGGAATTCGCGATGGGACGTGGACATGCTGGAAATGGCTCGACACCCATTTGCCATAAACCCGAATCCTGACCTGGAGGAGTTAGCCCAAGGCCGGGGATGGACAGTTCACTTTCCCGAAGCCGTTTCGATTGCGAAGTAAAAACGTACCTCCCCTGCCGCAACGCAAGTTCCCTGAGAGTGATACCGCCAGCGTTTAGGGGGTCTGGCCCCGTTTCCCGAATCGCCCCCTCGCTCTTTCTACAATCAAAGAGCGGCCCACCCTTGTTGATTCATTACATTACTTATCTTTCGCCATGACTCATAATCGGCAGATTAACAATTCCCTCTCGTAAATCATCTCCGGCGGGAGGTGATCATGGAGCTTGATGAAAAGCTCTTCATGGCCCATGACCTCATTGCGCCAGGCGCCCCGGTCAACCGCCTGGAGTGCTTCAAACGATTCTTCCGGAAAGTCGAGACCGTTCCAGCTGATGTCTTCGTAACGCGGCATCCATCCAATCGGCGTCTCTTTGGCGCCTTGTACGCGGCCATGTACACGGTCGACAATCCATTTCAGCACCCGCATGTTTTGGCCGTATCCCGGCCAGATGAATTCACCTCTCTCATTCTTTCTGAACCAATTCACGTGAAAGATACGGGGGCTTGCGCTGAGAGCACGTTGCATCTTGATCCAATGACGGAAGTAGTCGCCCATGTGGTATCCACAAAACGGCAGCATGGCCATGGGATCACGGCGGACCTTCCCCACTTCACCAGCCGCGGCCGCAGTGGCTTCCGACCCCATGGTCGCGCCAACATAGACGCCGGAACTCCAGTTGAATGCCTGGTAAATAAGCGGCGCTGTCGCAGCTCGCCGAGCCCCGAAGATAATCGCGCTCAGCGGAACTCCCTCAGGACTGTTCCACATAGGGTCAATAGTTGGACATTGCGACGCAGGTGCAGTAAACCGGGAATTTGGATGAGCCGCTTTGGCGCCCGTCTTCTTTGCAATCTCAGGGGTCCAAAGCTTCCCCTGCCAGTCGAGACATTCGGCGGGCGGGGTGTCGGTCATTCCCTCCCACCAGACTCCGCCATCCGGGGTAAGCGCTACATTGGTGAAAATAGTGTTTTTCGAAAGCGTGGCCATCGCATTCGGATTGGTCTTTTTTGATGTTCCCGGTGCAACACCAAAGAAACCGGTCTCCGGATTCATCGCCCGCAAGCGGCCATGTTCATCCGGACGAATCCAGGCAATATCATCTCCCACGGTCAAAACCTTCCAACCCTCGAAACCCTTGGGAGGGATCATCATGGAAAAATTCGTTTTGCCACAGGCGCTGGGAAAGGCCGCAGCAACGTAGGTTTTCTCGCCAGCCGGATCTTCGACTCCGAGGATGAGCATGTGTTCAGCCAGCCACCCTTCATCGCGAGCTATACTTGATGCAATTCTCAGCGCCAGACACTTCTTGCCCAACAGGGCGTTGCCGCCATATCCCGAGCCAAACGACCAGATTTCCCGGGTTTCCGGAAAGTGAACGACGTACTTTTCTTTATTGCACGGCCAGGGCACGTCCTTCTCTCCGGGGCCCAGGGGCTTGCCCACCGAATGCAGACAAGGAACCACCCGCTTCTCGCCTTTATCTATTTCCTGAGAAATCGAGATCCCGACACGCGCCATAATTCGCATGTTGATTACCACGTAAGGCGAGTCGGTGATCTGAACTCCGATCTGCGAGATTGGCGAATCCAGCGGCCCCATGCAGAATGGCAGCACATACATGGTGCGTCCCCGCATGCAGCCGGCAAACAGGGCTTTCAGCTTCCTCCGCATTACCTGCGGATTCTCCCAATTGTTAGTGGGGCCGGCATTGTCCCGCGCAAGAGAACACACGAATGTGCGATCTTCCATGCGAGCCACATCCCCGGGGTCGGAGCGCGCATAAAAACAACCCGGCCAGGTTTTCTGATTCAACTTAATCAGGCTCCCCTGACTCACCATCTCAGCGCAGATCGCGTCATTCTCCTTTTGCGAGCCGTCTACCCAGTGAATGTTTGCGGGTTTAGTCAGTTCAGCGGTTTTTTGCACCCATCGGATAAGGTGTTCGTTCTTCGAGTATGAAAGCGCGGATTTAGCGGAATGTCCCATGAATCTTCCTCTGGAAGTATGCTTTCAGAATAACCTTTATCCTGTTGGATGGGGAACCTCGACTTCGTAAACCCACGCCACAGCGACAATGAGAAAAGCCGAAGCGCTTGTTCGCAGTTTTCATGTCGCGCCTTGCGCCATCGTCTCATTCAAAATATTTTCTACCAACGGGGCGTGATAAGGTTTCGCGAGTACTGCCGCGATAAGCCCGCATGCTGCTTCGAACGACAACCACACTCCGGGGATTGCCCGGTTTCCGGTGACGTACATGAGATAAGTGCTGAGAGCTGGAGTAAATACCGATTAGTTCCCTCAAGCTTCTTGCGTCTTGTTCTTTTAGTAGATCCGAGATGTCAGCCAGGTACCATGCTCTGCTCGCTACGATGGGAGAATTAGAT
>JBOGLB010000359.1:0-4622 GCA_050745965.1 Terriglobales bacterium
CCTCCTTATGCCGCGGCTTCCGCATATGGAAGCTACGACACCCAACTGAGGGATCTCATTCACCTGTTGAAATATGACAAGGTGGTACCGGCATCAAAGCTGTTGGGCGAGCGGCTTGGCGAGGCGATTAAAAAGGGGATGGAGGCTCAAATAGTCAAGCAGCAACCGCTGTTCGAAGGTCCTCCGATTCTGCTTGTTCCCGTCCCGTTGCATTCATCGAAGTTCCGCGAACGGGGATTCAATCAGGCAGAATTGATTGCACGCGCTGCATTGAAACATGCCATTGGAAAACGATTTGAACTCAATACGAATTTGTTGAAACGGCGCCGTGTGACCACCTCGCAAATAGGGCTTACCCAAAATCAGCGAAAAGAAAATCTTCGCGGTGCATTTGTCGTCACTAAGCCAGAGATGGTTTCAGGCCGCGAAGTTCTATTGGTGGACGATGTTTTGACGACTGGAACCACGGCCTCAGAGTGTGCTCGAGTCTTGCGGCGCGCAGGCACGAGCAAGGTCTGGGTCGCAACAGTCGCGCGAACCTTGAAGAGAAGCGGACAAACAGCCGGAATTGACAGAATTCCAGCAGCGATGGCGGGATAACGCAAGAACGACCGCAAATCAGAGCAGATAGTATGTCAGGAAAGTGGAACAATTCGGCAGCAGCCCGGACTTCGATTATTCCGGCGGTGATCGTGGAAGCCGCGCCGGAAGGAAACGGCCACGCGCTGCATGCGCCGGTGCTCGTTCTGAATACGTCTTACGAGCCGATCAACGTATGCGCCGCCCGCCGCGCCATCGTGCTGGTGCTGAAAGGTGTGGCCATGACTGAAGAGGAAAACGGTCACTTTTTGCATGCGGCTCGATTGGCGATTCGAGTTCCGTCCGTCATCCGGCTGCTGGAATATCGGCGCATTCCGCATCAGACACGGGCGCTCTCTCGCAAGAATATACTGCTGCGGGATCGCAACACTTGCCAATATTGCTGTGAACTTCTTCCTTCCGGGGAGCTCACTTTGGATCACGTGATTCCCCGGTCAAGGGGGGGCGCATCCACGTGGGAAAACCTTGTGGCATGCTGTCATCCCTGCAATCGCCGCAAAGGCAATCACTTTCCGGTGGAAGCAGGAATGAAGCTGATGCGGGAGCCGCGCGCATTCAATCTGCACACCAGCCGTCACATCATGCGATTAATCGGGCGATCCGATGATAAGTGGCGGAAGTATCTGTTTTATTAGCTGACTCGAAAAGATCACTACCATTCATCATTTCTGCGGCTGTGGTATCCCTGGCTGATCCGGGGAAGCCTTCGGGATTTCTTTCCCGTTATAGGTAATTCGCGTGTTCGCTCCGAACCTCTTGTAGTCCTCGTATTTGATGATCTCGACGATGTGAACGTCATTGAGCTTGAAATGCAGAATGTCATCTGCCTTGGTGTACGCGGGGAACCAGTACTTGTTATCTACAAGTGTTCGCCATGTGGTGAATTTGGGAAACAAATTTTCGTTGTTTTTCTTGCGGATATCGGGGACAGTCTTACCGAACGTCTTAACAATCTGAAAGTCGTGATCATCCACCCATATCCTGCCCTGAAAATATCGCTTCTTTCCTTCAATCTTCTTCGGCGCAATATCGAAGACGTAACAATGCAGTTCGTCCTCCTGTTGCTGGCCCACGTAGAGGATGTCATATTCGCCCAGTTCTTCCGATGTCAGCACAAACGGCAGGCGGTGGCGAATGTCATCCAGATCTTCCGGCGACATCATTATGTCAACGAGCGTGGACTGCGGTGCGAAAACTACATTTTCGAGATGCCGCCCCTTGTTATCGAAGGTCACATCGAACACTTCGCGGTATTCCCCGGTGGCCGTGTCTCCGTCAACCGTTCGCACCGTGACTGACTGCCTGAAGGTGTACTGCTCGCGAGCTTCTTTGAATTCCGCTTCCTTGGCGGCGAAGCGCTGGATGATTTGGTCCGGCGTAATGTTCGCGGGTTGAGCCGAATTCAGCGGCCCTTCCTGCCCGAAAACGCTCAAACAAAGGAATACAGTTGCGGACACCACCAAAAGGGGTCGAATGGTTAATTTCATGAGGTTATAGACTATCAAGAATCGGACCTTCGTCTAAAGTTTAGATGCGGCCAAGTTCGCGGAGTTGCTGGGATTCGTACTTATGGAATTGACCGGAGCACGTCCGGTATGGGGTAGCAATCGTGTCGAATCACCTTAACTCGGAATTGCCCGAGATATTGCCCGAAGCCAGCGGCGAGATCGTGCGTCTATTGGCTCTGCGTCAAGTGCGATCGGCTTTTGAATGGTTTCGGGCCCATGAATCGCAACTTTGCGACTGGCAGCTAGAGCTGGCGAAGATTCCCGCCCCTCCTTTCGGGGAATCAGCGCGCGCGGAATGGCTGGCGGAGCGGTTTCGCGAACTTGGGCTCGAAGATGTGCACACTGATCAGGTTGGGAATGTTCTAGGACTGGATCCGGCACCCAGCAAGCAATGCATCACCCTCAGCGCGCACGTTGATACCGTATTTCCGGAAGGTACGCCGTTGAATATCCGCAAGGAGGGTAGTCGGCTCTTCGGTCCGGGCGTGTCCGATAATGGCGCAGGCGTAACTGCGTTACTTGGGATCGCGGGTGCACTGCAATCCGCCAATATTTCTAACCAGACGGCTATTTTATTCGTGGGAAACGTGGGCGAAGAAGGAGAAGGAAACCTTCGGGGAATGCGCCACGTCTTCTCAGATTCGCGATGGAAGGACTCGATCGCTTACAGCCTGGTGCTGGATGGGGCGGGTTGCGACACAATCGTTTCCGAAGCCTTGGGAAGCCGGCGTTTCGAGGTGACCGTGCGCGGCCCGGGGGGGCATTCCTGGAGCGATTTCGGGAACGCCAACCCCATTCCAGTTTTGGCTCGCGCCATTCATTTATTTACGCAGATAAGCGTTCCGGAATCTCCAAAAACAACGTTTAACATTGGTGTTATTCGTGGAGGGACTTCGGTGAATTCTATTCCGGAATCTGCCAGCATGCGGGTTGATATCCGTTCCGCTTCGGCCTCTGAAATGGAAAGGCTCGAAGCCGTCTTGCGGAGCAGCGTCTCAAGCGCGAAGGATGAAGAGTGTCAAATTTTAGAGAAACGCGGCTCGCAGCAAAAACCTCCCTATGGGTTGAGTTTTGAAGTGATAGGCATTGGCGACCGGCCAGCGGGAGATTTGGATCCCAATGCTCGCATTCTCCACGTAATCCGAGCCATAGACGCGCAGCTCGGAAATGTGGCGACGGTGCAACGCGCGTCCACCGACGCCAACATTCCACTATCCCTCGGCCGCGAAGCGATTGCCATTGGCGGCGGTGGCAGCGGCGGCGGCGCGCATACTTTGCATGAATGGTTTGACTGCAATGGACGCGAACTAGGTCTTAAGCGGATAATGCTTGCTCTGTTGGCCCTGGCGGGTGTTAGCGGTTGACGGAATTAATCGTTGCTACGGAAACACAAACTTAAAATTGGAAAATATGACCAGACTCATGATGATTGCGCTTATGCTTGCAGGCCCGCTCTTAGGCCAGTCTCCTGTCAATACGAGCGGCGCGAAGGAACCACAACCCGATTATTCAGGCATGTATGGTTTTCTGCAAGAAGGCGAATTCGTGCAACTCACGGTGGAAGATAACGGAACGGTCACCGGATTAGTGTCCTGCTACAGCAATGCCGGTGGCGATCATAAGACATTCGTCGATCATTTTTTCAAACAGGGCAAAATGGACGGGAAGACTCTCTCGTTCACAACCGATATCGCTCAAGACATTTCCTATGAGTTCAAAGGGACCGTCGAGCGAGGCGAAGGCAAGACACCAGCAGATGAAGGTTTCTATGTGCTAAAGGGGACTCTCACTCAAAACAACATCGGGAGCGACAAAAAGACGACATCCGAATCACAGGCTGTCGAGTTCAAGTCTTTTCCGCGAGATGCAAGTACTGACGCGCCAAAGTAAGCCTCGCCGGCGAACTTCGAATAGCTGCCTATACCCAGCCGTTATCAGGCATTAGAATGGAAGAATCCTTATGATTCATTTTCCTGTTCCAGAGGCTCTAACCTTCGACGACGTGTTGTTGCTGCCGGCGCGGTCTGACGTGATCCCTGCTCTCGCCAATACGCAAACTCAACTCACGCGCAATATCCGCCTGAACATTCCAATCGTGAGCGCCGCAATGGACACGGTCACCGAATCGCACATGGCGATTGCGTTGGCGCAGCAAGGCGGGCTGGGAATCATTCACCGCAACCTGACCGTCGAGCAGCAAGCCAACGAAGTGGACAAAGTAAAGCGATCTGAGAGCGGCATGATCGTGGATCCAGTCACCATGTCCCCGGACGACAAAGTTTCGGATGCCCTGGAGGTTATGCGGAAGTACAAGATTTCCGGCGTGCCAATTACGAAGGACAAAAAATTGGTTGGAATCCTTACTAACCGCGATCTTCGCTTCGAAACCCGCTTCGATATTCCCATCAGCCGCGTCATGACCAAAGAAAATTTGATTACTGTCGCGGTAGGCACGACATTGGAAGAGGCAGAAAAAATACTGCACGAGCACCGGGTTGAGAAATTGCTGGTAGT
>JBOGLB010000360.1:0-6101 GCA_050745965.1 Terriglobales bacterium
CATATTCGTATCCCTTGTGCTTGCCGATCTCCTGTTGAACGTAGGTTGATGTGGGATGTATTGGAGGGGCGACTGCACCCGTTTCCTGATCCGGTTCCTGGCCGACATGAATGGCACGAGTTGCGAATCCTTCAGTTTTGCTTTTTGACATTGGACGTTTCGCTTTAACTTCGATTCACAGAATAACTCATGGTGAATGTTCAAGCGATTTTCTGCGATAAATCTTCAACAGATAGAAAACGCGGCCCGAAAAAGAGAGCCGCGCCGTCAAATTCACTATATTATTTCAAGGATAGCATTTCGCGTTGGGAAACCGCGCCACCAGAGAGTCGCCTATATTCAGCTTCGTTTGAATGATTTAGAAAAATTATGCACTTCCGGCACTATTGACACTGAAATTGACGTTTGACTTAAGAACACACGGGCACATGTGCCTGTGTGTTTTTCTGTTGGGAAACGGCCCGAATACCATGCATTCACAGCGAGTTAGTTCACCAAATGCCGCTTTTATGCATAAATTTGGCGCTGTGGGCGAAGATATTGCGAAGGATCCAACCTCTCTGGAACAGGTCGGGACTAGGTGGGAAGGCCCCTGAATTCGGCTTTTTATTCGCCGGCGAATAAAAAATCAAATTCCGCCCTCAAAGATTTTCTTGGATAAATACCGCTCGGCTGAATCCGGGATGATCGTCACAACGCGCTTCCCCGGTCCCAACCGCCGCGCGATCTGCAACGACGCAAACACGTTTGCGCCGGCGCTCGATCCTCCGAGAACACCCTCGCAAGCGGCCATCCGTTTGACCGTAGCAAATGCATCGTCGTCGCTTACCATCAGTATTTCGTCGCACACCAGCGGATCGAAATTCTTCGGAATAAAACTCGCGCCGATTCCTTCAACTTTATGTTTTCCCGGCTTGCCCCCGCCCAATACTGATCCTTGAGTTTCTACGACGCAGGTATGCACCTGCGACAACTGCTCCTTGAGGTATCGAGCGACTCCCGTGAAGGTTCCGGCGGTGCCGGAGCCAATCACCACTGCGTCAATGCGTCATTCCATCTGTTCGAAAATCTCCACGGCCGTGGTTTCGTAGTGATAGTCAGGATTGGCAGGATTTTCAAACTGTCCGGCCATGAAGGAGCCGGGATTTTTGGAAACAAATTCTTTGGCTTGCGCGATGGCGCCCTGCATTCCGTCGGCGTCTGGAGTGCGCGTGACTTCGGCACCCAGAGCCCGCATAATTATCACTTTCTCTTCAGAAAAAGTTTCCGGCACAAATAGAACAACTTTGTATCCGCGATTCACTCCAATGAGTGCCAACCCAATGCCCGTGTTGCCTGCGGTGGCTTCGACAATCGTGCCGCCGGCTTTGAGCGACCCATCCTGCTCAGCGCGACGAATAATTCCAATTGCGGCGCGGTCCTTCACGCTCCCGCCCGGATTCAGATATTCGAGCTTCGCAAAAACATCTGCGGAACCGGCGGGAACAATGCGGCGAAAACGCAACATTGGGGTCTCGCCAACCAACTGGGTAATGTCATCGGCGACACGCAGAGGGATGTGTTCCATTGTCTTCATCGCAATCTTTCATTCTCAGTCTTGATTCTCTCAATACAGAGTACGAAGCGCGAACGAAAGCGTCAATTTTGAAGCGATAGGATGCGGTTACGAATGAGTGCCAAATCTACGGAGCGCCGCCGGGAGCGTTCTCGTGTCCAGGATAATATCCGGTTCGGGTTCTCACGGTCAGTTTCTTGTAGCCCTTTGCCCGTGCTTCCACGTGGATGGCACGGTAGCCGCCGGCGCTCTTTGGAGTTTTCGGTTTATACCCAATCGTATATTGACTGCGGATATCGTGTGCGACGGTGCGGCTGATTTCGTCCACTTCATCGAGGGTCTTAGGTAGAAAAGCGATACCTCCAGTCCGCTCGGCAATCGTCTCAAGTGCTCGCCTGGCGCGCCGGGCCTTCTCTTCGCCCAGCAGTCCAATCGCATATACCGTGGGTCCGCCTTCCTGTTGCAGGTTGCGGACGGCTTGCTCCAAAGTATCAGTGCTGGCATTGTCTTCGCCATCTGTCACAACGAAAATGACCTTCTTCTGTAACTTGGAGTTCTTCTTCATGTAGTCCGCTGAGGCCACCAGCGCGTCGTAGAGAGCGGTGCCCCCCCGCGCCTCTACCTTTTCGAGCGCGTTGCTCAACTTCTTGATGTCCCCGGTAAAGTCCTGATCGAGGTAGTATTCGTCGTTAAAATTCACCACAAACACTTGATCGTCCGGATTGCTGGCGCGAACCAGGTTAATCGCTGCTTTGTTCACTTTGTCGCGCTTTTCCCGCATAGAACCAGAATTGTCAATCACAATTCCCATCGCAACCGGAACATCCTCGCGGCGAAAAGACGTAATCGTTTGCGGAACGTTGTTTTCGAATACGGTAAATGCGCTGCGGTCGAGGTCCGTGATAAGGCGCATCTTGTCGTCAACCACGGTAGCGTGCAGGACGACCTCTTCCACCTCAGTTTTGAAAACAAATACTCCGTTGTCATTGCTTGCAGGCGGCGTACCGGCGGGCTGGGTTTGATCTGGTACTGGAGTGGTTGACTGGGTTGGCTGGGTTGGCTGGGTTGACTGGGCCGGCTGCGGCGGTTGAGATTGGGGAGTTTGAGACTGAGGCGAAGCACTCCGTGGCGTCGCAGTCGCCGCGCCAGGGGTCTGGGAGGAAGCATTCTGGCTTCCACTCGCCCGTCCGCTCGAAAGAAAATCAAATAAAAGGAAAACGCCCAGCAGAACTACAAACCGGCTATTCCGAAGGTGCATAGTATCCCGTCTTGGCATATACCCGCAGCGGTGGCAAGCCTTTGGGCGCAAGTAGTTTCACTTTTATCTTACGCCATTTGCCATCGTGGCCAGGTTTGTTTGGACGGTATGCAAGCACATATTGGTTGCGTAGCTCAATCCCGATTTTTGTAGCAACGTCAGCGAGGTCGTTGGGATTATCAATCGTAAACGCGCGTCCTCCGGTCAACTCAGCAATATCACTTAGCAGCGCCGGACCCAGGCGCTCTTCCTCCGATGCGAAATAATGATCATAGATGCCGATCGCATAAATCAATAAATCGGACTCTTTTACCAGCGATTTAATCTCCCCTTCCGTGTAACGGCTGTGATTATCCCCACCGTCGGAGATAATCAGCAGGGCCTTTTTAGGATATTTCGCCTGTCGCATTTTACTAACGCCCAGGTAAATCGCATCTAAAAGTGCGGTCCGTCCTTTCGGGACGGTGAAAATAAGTTTGCTTTGGATATCATCAACCGACTGCGTAAAGTCCGAGATCTCCTGGGGCTGGTCGGCGAAGGTGATCATAAAAAACTCGTCCTGCGGATTGGCGGTCTTGAAGAATTCGGAGACCGCTTCCCTCGCACGATCAATTTTGCTGCTCATGCTGCCGCTCATATCAAATATCACGCCGATCGAGACGGGAGCATCTTCACTCGAGAAATTCTTGATTTGCTGCTGATCTTTACCTTCAAAGACCTCGAAATTGTCTTTGTCTAAACCCGTGACGAGACGGTTCATGGGGTCGGTAATGGTGACCGGCACCAGAACCAAATCCACATCCACTTTCATGGGACGGGCATGAGGTGAAGCCGGATCGCTCAGTGCCGGTTTCGGAATCGCGGTATCCAGCCTAGGTTGGATATGAACGTCATCAATATCCCCTTCATTCTGAGCCACGAGAGATACGGGAAACAGGCAAACCAGCGCAACGATAAATGCAGCAATAATCACTAAAAGCGCTCTGAATTCTGCGGAACACAATCTAAGATTTATTTGTTTCAGGACCGATGCGGGGCGAATACATCGAAATTCAGTGAGCGGGTGAGGGAAACCCGGCCCATTATGGAGGGCCATAAAAAACCTCAACTCTTAAGCCGATCCTAACATAGCTTGATACTCTCAGAACACGCTTTCCACAAAATGATAGATGAAACATACTGCGCAAAAGTTTGCTTAGTCCTTTTTTCTCGCCTTCCCAATTGAATCAGCTATTTCATTTATAGATTGTCAAATCCGGGTCAATTCGACAGTAATGCTAGTTTTTTGGGCGGCCAGGCGCCAGTATCCATACAGCACAAACGCGTTAAACCGAGTCTCTTGTACAATCTCTTTTTCCTCCTATGGCCCATATCGCTCCTTTTCGCGCCCTTCGTTATGACCCGGCCCGGGTTTCGCTCTCCCAGGTCGCAACCCAGCCTTACGACAAGATCACTCCTCAAATGCAACAGGCTTATTACGCGGCCAGTCCCTTCAATCTGGTTCGCATTATCCTGGGACACAAGGATGCCGCTGACAATCAGCAGGAGAACCCTTATACCCGCGCGGCGGGCTTCTTTCACGATTGGCGCCGCCAGGGCATTTTTCTTCAGGACGGACAGCCTTCCCTTTATCTTTACTCGGAACGTTTCACCGTCCCTGGAACCAGAACCGAAATGGAACGCCGCGGCTTTATTGGATTAGGAAAAATCGAAGATTACTCCGCGGGGATCGTTTTTCGCCATGAGCAAACGTTAGCCAAACCGAAGGCCGACCGCCTCGACCTGCTCCGTGCGACCCGGGCGCATTTCGGACAGATTTTTATGCTCTACACTGATCCGGCGGGTGAGATTGAAAGTCTTCTGGTTTCGACAAATTCCCCTAACATGGAAATGCGCGATGAATACGGCGTGCTCCATCAGGTCTGGAGGATTTCCGATCCGACCCTGATTGACCTGGTTCGCGGCAAGATGCGGGACAAGAAGCTCATCATCGCCGATGGCCATCATCGCTATGAAACAGCATTGAATTACCGTAACGAACGCCGCGCCGCCGGTTCATCGTCTGTTTCCGGAGCTCCTCGCAAGTATTCCACTCAGGATCCTCTGGTTCGGCCGGTGGCTCCCGAGCTTGCACCACACGATCTTGCCATGATGACCTTCGTCAACATGGACAGCGCGGGTCTCGTCATTTTGCCAACGCACCGCGTCGTTCATAGTCTGGCCTCTTTTTCCGCCGACACTTTCAGAGACCGCGCACGTGCATATTTCAGTGTGGAGGAAGTTGATCCTTCGATTGATGGCGCTCGGGCCAACTCTATTTTGCGCGAAGCAGGGCAAAGTGGGACGGCCCTCCTCGCGGTTACCAGGAATCACGCATTCTTGTTGGATACACCCGGTTCAATTGGCTCCGACATTTTTGCCGGCTTGTCTTTACGCCAGCAGTCTCTGGATGTCGTCCAGTTGCACAAGTGTGTGCTCGAAGCGGTTCTCGGAATTTCGGAAGAGGCGATCCGCGACCAACACAACGTTCGTTATATCCGCGATACCGCAGAGGCTCTGGCTCAAGTCCGTGATGGCTCGGCGAATGTCGCCTTTCTTATGAATCCAGTGCGCATGCAACAAGTGCGGGACATTGCTTTCGCGAGTGAGGTACTACCGCAAAAATCCACCGACTTTTATCCCAAGCTTTTAAGCGGGCTCACTATTTATGCGTTGGAGTAAGGATTCTATGGGTCCTCACGGAAACCAGCGTTCAAGTCATGGCGACTTTGATGTCCTAGTTGAAAATTAGCTGTTGCGAATAGCGAATATTGTAGCTATCGCGAGCGTCGTGCCCGTTATTGCCCATGCGGCGGGCCTGGCGAAATTGAGCGTGAATGGAAGCCCGCTGCGCTTTTGGACCAACAATCTTGGCTCAGACGGATTGAAGTAGAAGATGAGGAACTTCCAATGTTTAGGATTTGTTTCTCTGAGCACGTTGACATTTTACGCCTAGTCCTGCGCGGGCAACGCAATTTCTGCATCGCCGCAGGTGATCTGCAATCTCAGCGGCCTTGTGGGCTAATATGACGGAAAGCAACTACCTAAGTGTCTAGAATTCGAACTAGGAGACCGCCCGGACGTGGTTGGACTTGAACCGCCTTAATCGAACTATTACCTTCGTCAAGCACATGTCCTCCATCAAGCACAGGTCCCCATCAATTCTCGTTGCGATCATAGTCGCTGCGATCAGCATACTTAGCTTTAGTCTTTTGCTTTCCGGTGCGTCTCCCGACGAAGGACACATTT
>JBOGLB010000361.1:0-4289 GCA_050745965.1 Terriglobales bacterium
CCGTTCCACCTATAGGGGCTTCATAGTGAAGACCGGAGTTAACCAGCGTATCGTAGGTTTTGGCTACCGCCTCGAGCGCGGCGATCAAATCCACATCCGCCAGGCCACGATCTATGCGTGCGCTCTTCACTAGCGAGTAGTTAAGTCCCAATAGCAGATGCTGATGCTGATAAACGAAATGCTCCCCCATTTCGATTTGGGGGAACAGAGCCGCCTGGTCCATATCCTGGAGAGAACGTGGCCTTTCATGCTGACGGGCTTGCTGGAGGTAAACGCACTCGCTGGGACAATCCAAAGTGATCTCCCGGTTTTCGCCGCAGCATTGCGGACAGATACGGTCGTGAATGGCGGGGCAGAATCTCTTTTCTTTGCGTTTGTCGCAGATAGCGCAACTCAAGACCGTATCCTCGGACAGCATTATGACATGGCGAAGTTCCCACTTATGAGACTCTGACCGCTGGCCTTATCGCGTCAGACCTGCTTAGAACAGGCGTTTTTGACACCCGCCCTGTGGATAACTGCGTTTTTTGTGGCTATTTTTGATTCCCCTACGAAAAAACCGCATGGAATATGGCTAAAAACACTTCTTTTCCACAACGACTGGGTATAAGATGCAGCCTCGCACGAAAATTTAATTCATGTGAGGATTCATGGCTTCAGGCATGACCAAGACTCAACTCGTTAGGCATTTAGCTGAGCAACTCGAAACCAACAACAAGGCAGCATCTGCTTTTCTGGAAACGCTGGCTGATACGGCCATCAAAGAAACCAAGAAAAACGGCATCTTCGTCGTGCCCGGCATTGGTCGCCTGGTAAAGGCACACCGCAAAGCTCGCGTGGGACGCAATCCCCAGACTGGCGAGGCCATTCAAATCAAGGCCAAAACCGTGGTGAAGTTCCGCGTCGCCAAGGCCGCGAAGGACGCAATCGCGCCCAAGAAGGCGTAAGTTTTTGCCGATTGAAAGAGGGCCGGCCCGAGAGCCGGCCTTTCTTATTTGTGTGTTAATTGAGTGTCGCCCGCCACGCTGCCAGCCTCTCATCCTGAATCCATCGCCCGCGAAGATCCTGCCTGTTTGTAATACTATTTTGGCGCTGGCAGAGACTTGTTCAGAGTTTCTCTAAGTGTGTCTTATCCCGCTTTGGTCGCCTTGGCCAGTTTGCACTCTTCGCACGGACACACATCTCGCAAAAAACGCCAGGAATAGATTCCCAGTTCATGCCCGTCATTCCAGTGGAATTTAATCGCGTACTTGCCAACGGGTTCGGCGGTTAAAGGTTTCGCGGCTGCTTTGAACATAGGCAGAGCGGCAGTTGATTTCGGAGGCTCGCCAAACTCGCGGCCCGACTTCGTTCGCTCGTCGTCGCAGAGAGCGCATGGACAAGCGTCGCGCAAGAACGGAAAAGAATAGTGCGATTTGTGCGCGTCCTTCCACTCGATGTCCACGCCGCTGCCAGTGGACAAATGAACTTTCACGGATTTCGGGTCAATCACGACTGGCATGAATCTTAGTATCGCACGAGGAATTTGTTAATCAGGCGAGAACTTTGCCCCTGCGTTGCCCGCGTGGTGACAGCCGCCTTCGGCTATCCACGGTTCCGCAGGAACCCGCAGGATTACAAAGAGTTGTAACTTCCAAACTGTGAGTCATACCGAGTCTGCGAGGGGCTCGCGCGTAGCCAGAATGTGCCCGGTTCTTCTCCGAAATATTGCTATAGTAGGGCAGTCATCGCTCGCAACGAACGTTATCGCCACAGAGATTCTGGATGCAGCGCGCCGTTCCGCAGCCACGGGCAGAGCGATATGGTTGAATAAAAAATCGCGACTCAAATTTGTCATTCCGAATCCGGCTTCAGCTGTTGAGGAATCTGCTGTTTCCGGGCTACAAGAAAGCAGATTCCCCACGAAACGGCGTCCGGAATGACAGTGGAGAAGGCGTCTCGCTTAGGTATTGGCGGAAACCGCTCCCGTCCGCTAAAATAGGTTCTTAATCAAACCTACACGGGAGCAGTCATGGCACATGTTTGTGATATTTGCGGCAAAGGGCCGCAGTTTGGAAATACGATCAGCCACGCTCACAATGTGAGCCGTCGGCGCTGGAACGTGAATCTTCGTCCGGTTCATGCCAAAGTGAAGGGCGGGAACAAGCGCATTCGCGTCTGCACCGGCTGCCTGCGCAGTGGCAAAGTGGTGAAAGCCTAGGAAAATTCAGATTGTAGATTTGAGATTGAAATCTGCAATCCAAAATCTCAATCTTGAATTTGATTTCTCCTTACCGTACTCCCAACAATTCCACATCAAAGATCAGGGTTGCATTGGGAGGAATCACGCCTCCTGCGCCGCGCGCTCCATATCCGAGATCGGGAGGGATCCGCAGTTGGCGCTTGCCGCCAACTTTCATTCCGGCGACCCCCTCGTCCCAGCCCTTGATTACTTGCGCCTGACCGAGATTGAAAGTGAAAGGCTCGCCACGATCCACAGAGCTGTCGAACTTTTTTCCGGTGGTGAGCCATCCCGTGTAGTGAACCTTCACGGTTTGACCCTTTTCAGCCACGGGGCCGGTGCCAACTTTGATGTCCCAGTATTCGAGGCCGTCAGTCGTTGTGGTCGGTTTTCCGGTGACTTTGGTGGGTGAGCTCGTATTGGGATGGCTCTGGCCAAAGAGCGTAACGGCAAAGGCAAATAGCGAAAGTAGAACCAGAATCTTGGTCAATGTTTTTTCTCCTTCTCCATTTATAACTGTCATTCCCCTATAACTGTCATCCCGAGCGCAGCGAGGAATCTGCATTTTGTTTACGCCGCGGAAATGCAGATTCCTGGGCCCTCGGGATGAAATCGTTTTTGGGAAGGGCATGATCTTCAGTCGTTCCGAACCCGAGATTAACAGCTTTACGGAAAGCCAGCTTTGATCCCGCGCTTGACGCGGCCCTGCAGCCTGTGAAAGCCGCGCCTTTCAAACCCTCACGCTAAAGCAATTACATCAATTTCGACCAGTACATCTTTGGGCAGACGCGCCGCTTCGACCGTCGAGCGAGCGGGCGGAGCTGAACTGAAATACCGTCCATAAACCTCGTTCATGGCGGCGAAGTCGCCCATGTTTTTCAGAAAGACGGTAGATCGTACCACTTTTCCCAGGCTGCTTCCGGCGGCGTTGAGGATCGCCGTCAAATTTTTTATCACTCGATCAGTTTGCTCGGCAACGTTGCCACCGGTAACTTGCTGAGTGGCGGGATCAATCGCAACCTGTCCCGAGACAAACACAAATCCGTTGGCGCGTATAGCTTGAGAATAAGGCCCAATGGCTTGCGGGCCATCTTTGGTGGCGATGACGTCTCTCAATGGATTCTCCTGCCTAAGTATAACTTTGTCATCCCGACCGCAGCGAAGCGCAGTGGAGGGACCTGCTCTTCGTACGGTTTAAATTTCGAGTTTGAGAACCACCACGGATTCTCCAGACTTGATTCCCTTAACCGCAGCCCGTGTATTTTCTCGAAATTCCCCACAAGACACCTGCTCCCCGCTTTTGTTGCAAATGCTCTTATCGTTGAAAACTAAAAGCATTTCGAGAGGGGAACCCCGGCGCTCTTCATAAGAAAGTATCCAGGAGCCGTCTTTTTCCTTGATTTGACCATCCCTCACGAATAACGGAGAGCACCCTTGATATTGCGTACCCCAGTAAGAAGAAAACAACGAGACCCCGGCTGACGGACACTCGTCCTTGGTAACTCCGACGTAGGTGATTGCGACCGTGGCATATGTAGGGCATACATCGCCGCAGAAGAAAATTTCTTGTAGAGGCTTGGAATCGAGTGTGCCGATTGCCTTCGGATAGTCACCCGGCCTTACAACCCATTTGCCCTGATGGAGGGCCTCGTTGATAGGCACGAGCCCCTCGTACTCGGTAAGAAGGTCCGAAGGGGTGAGATTATCGCCTTTGCCGGCGGCGTCATAGCCGTTGGGGAACCCTGACTTGTCCTCTCCGTAGAGGTAAAAACGCCGAGCGAATAGTGTCAGCGAACACACCATCAACGTCACAATAAATGCCAGCTTACGACTGCGGGAAAGGCGCCTTGCTTGCTCCATGATTGATTATGCAGGTCGGATACTTCTGTCGCCGCCCTTGACCTAGAATTTTACACTCCACCCGAACAAGATAAACGCGACAACGGCGGGCGGGTTTTCGCTCTGCACGTTCCCGCGAAATCCTGAGGCAGCATTCAATTTCCCCCACCACAGAAGTCCTGGCTAAAAAACCTAAAAGCAATGTTAGTCCCTAGGCCTATTCTTGATC
>JBOGLB010000362.1:0-2977 GCA_050745965.1 Terriglobales bacterium
GAAGATTATTGGCAGTGCGCGTATGTTATTCCGAAAGGTAAGTCCGATGAGGTGCACGAGAAGGGAATTGAAAAGTTTCGCGAAGAGATCGTCCGCCTCGAGCCTTTTATGCGTGACCGCGTACAGGAATTGCGAGATTGGAACGACGTGAAGCTGCTCACTGTGTCCGTCGATCGCTTGTACCGCTGGTGCCGTCCGGGACTGTTATGCATTGGCGATGCAGCGCATGCGATGTCCCCGATCGGCGGCATTGGAATCAACCTCGCGATACAGGATGCAGTGGCCACGGCGAACATCCTTGGGCCAAAATTTTTGCATGGGACTCCGGACGAAAACGATTTGATCGCGGTTGAGCGACGGCGGATGTTTCCCACGCGAGCCACCCAATGGCTTCAGATCACGATCCAAAATAATGTTATTTGGCGAGTCCTTGGGCGGGATAAACCTCTCACGCTGCCCTGGCCGCTGAAGATGCTGCAAAGATTTCCAGTGTTGCGGCGCATTCCAGCCAGAGTAGTAGGCGTCGGTTTCCGTCCGGAACACGTGAAGGATAGTTAATTGCGCCGTCTCCGTACTCTCGGTCTTTGTCATTCCGAACAATTTCAGTTGTGAGGAGTCTGCTGGTCCTCCTGTGCGGAGCCATTGGGCTTCGCGCCTCTCGACGAACCCGGCGTCAACGCCTATCATGGAAACCTCAACTTCATCATCGAGGGAACTAAATGCCTGAACCTACTTATGAAGAACTGAAAGCCCGATTAGCCGAACTGGAGAAGCAGCCCCGCCGCACTGGAAGTCTCGAATTTCGCGTCAGCGAAAAGGGCGGCGTCAGCGTCTATGGTCTGGGACGTTTCCCCGTCACTCTTTACTACGAACAGTGGACGCGGCTGTTGGAAGCATCCGAAAAACTGCGGGAGTTCCTCGAAGAAAACAAGTCAAAACTCAAGCTGAAAGACCAGCAATAAAAAATTTAACTCACGAAGAACTACCCGGCTGACTGCGCCTGCGGAATCGGCTTCTCCGACTCCTCTTTCAGCGCATAACATAAATACATCATCTGCCCGACGTGGTGGTCCATGTGGGTCACGCATCGCAGGAATATGGCCATGCGATCATTGGCATCTTCTTCCCGCACCGCTTTATATTCCTTCGACCAGTCTTCGCTGGCTTGAACCAGCAACGTTCTCAGCACCGTGTCAACCGCTTCGTCAAAGTTCTTTAACGTAGCGTCTTTGGTCGAGTGGTTGGTTTCGGTAAACTCCCTCTCACGGTCGCGGACGTACCCGGTGTCTCCAACCTCCGCCCCGATGTAGTAGTTCAAATTGCCCGTGAGATGGAGGACGAGATGTCCGAAACTGTTGCCAAATCCAAATGGCTTGCGCCAGAAATCCTGTTCACTGAGGGGCTCGGCCAGCTCCCGCACTTTACAGGCGAGAGTCGTGTAGCGTTCGGTAAACGCCCCGACAAGCGTTGAGTTCAGATCGCCCATGTTAATTTTTTCTTCCTTACGCGCAATTCCTCAAAATCAGCGCTGAATTCTTGCTGCCAAAAGCAATGCAGTTGCATACCGCATTTTCGATTATCTTCTGTCGCCCCACTTCCGGTACGTAATCCAGGTTACACTCGGGATCTGGATTCCCCAGATTAATCGTCGGCGGAATCTGTCCTCGCTTCATAGCAACAACCGTCGCGGCAACTCCAGCCGCCCCGCAAGCTCCCTGAGGATGCCCGATCTGCGACTTCAACGCCGACATCGGAACGTCCTTTGCCCGCTCTCCCAAAGCTAATTTCAACGCTCGCGTTTCGATGCGGTCATTCAACTGTGTGGATGTCCCATGCAGATTCACATAATCAACATTCGCCGGCGAAATTCCCGCTTCCTTCATTGCCAGCCCAATCGCGCGTGCCGGCTCTTCTCCACATTCCTGCAACCGCACGCGATGAAAAGCCTCACAAGTCGAACCGTAGCCGCATACTTCGGCCAGCATTGTTGCTCCCCGGGCTCTCGCGTGCTCGTACTCTTCCAGGATGAACATCCATGCGCCCTCGGCGAGCACAAAGCCGTCACGGTCCACGGAAAATGGGCGCGATCCCTTTTCGGGGGCGTCATTCCACGAGTCGGTCAAAATCTTCATCAGAATAAATCCTTTGACGATTCCGAGCGCGATGGGTGCGTCGGCCCCGCCGCTCAAAACCATGTCGAGGCGTCCGGACTGAATCTGGCGCATCGAGTATCCGAAGGCGTCGGTGGAAGAGGTGCATCCCGTCGTGATGACATGACTCGCGCCGCGCAATCCGAAGCGCACGCTTAATTCGCTTGACAGCGCTCCCATCACGCCCGTGGGGACGCAAAACAAACTCATTGACTTATATTGCTCGCGAAAAAACAGCCGGTACTGTTCTTCGGTAAATTCCTGCGAGCCGCCACCAGAGCCGAGAATTACTCCGAAGCGCCGCCGCTCCTCAAGGGGCAGGGAAGCCGGGTCAATCCCAGCGTCGCTAAAGGCCTCTGTTCCCGCGGCGATGGCCAGCGGCAATACCCGCGATACATGCTTTCGCTCGCGCTTCTCCACCCATGCAAGTTCGTCAAAGTCACGAATCTCACCGGCGATGCGCACTGGAATTTCATCGGCATCGAATCTCGAGATGCGTTTGACGCCGCTCTTTCCCGCGAGAATCGCGTCCGAAAACGCGGAATTTCCGACGCCGTTGGGACTAACCGCACCCATGCCGGTAATCATGACGCGCCGTTTCAGTTTTTCTGCCATGCTGCAAATATATACGAAATGGAAAGCACACCGAGTCAGAAGCTCGCTATTAGGGTTTCTCACCGTCGGGCTTTGCTCGACCGGGCCGCGGCGATTAAATATGCCGCGTTCGCCAAACCGGTGAAGTAGCTTCAGTGGTCAATGCATGCCGCTACTAAGTCTGGAGCGGCGTTTTTCACCATTGCCGCTATTTGGCGTCTAAGCTCTCCCCA
>JBOGLB010000363.1:0-5498 GCA_050745965.1 Terriglobales bacterium
AGGTCAGCGCTGCCGGCGACGGCTCAATAACCGGGACTGTGAAGCTTAGCGGCACTCCGCCTCACATGCGGGGAATTGACATGTCGAAAGATCCCTATTGTGTGAAGCAACATGTGAACGACCCGGCCCACCTGCAAACAGTCGTGGTCGGGCAGAACGGCGGACTGGAGAATGTTGTCCTGTACATCTCCCAAGGACTGAGTGGCAGTGAGTTGACCGCAACGCCGAAGCAGGTCCCCGTATTCGATCAAAAGAATTGCATGTATACGCCGCACATATTGGCGATGGACGTTGGGCAGACATACAAGGTCGTAACCAGCGATAAGACAACCCATAACATTCACCCCAATCCCAACCCGATGACCGGCAATATTCCGTGGAATGTATCTCAGCCGCCGGGAGCGGCCCCGATTTTGAAGAGCTGGAAGGCGGAGGAAGTCGCGATACCGGTCCAGTGCAACATTCATCCCTGGATGCACGGCTGGTTCGTGGTGGTGAAGGGGCCGTACGCAACCACCGATGATAAAGGGGAATACAAAATCGAGAACGTTCCCCCCGGGAGTTACACGGTGACCGCGTGGCAGGAAACCTATGGAACACAGACACAGAAGGTAACGGTTGCGGGGGCTAAACCCGCGACGGCTGACTTCACGTTTAAAGCGAAATGAGCCTGATGGAAGCGTATTCTTCGAAGGGCCGTCATCCGGAACGAGTTGACGGCCTTTATCATTGAACGGACACGATTCCAGATACGGCAGGAGCGAGCCTTCATGGCAAAACTTTTTGCGGTGACCATCTTCGTGATTGCAATTGCCTCGGCAGTCCCTATTCTCATGCATACTTGGCCCATGCCGATGGATATTTCGACTCACGGCCCTCTAATAGACGAACAGATGGCCGATACCATGGTCGAGGCCGGAATTGCGTTTTTGGCCGCGCAGATCATTCTTGCGCTCTTTATCTGGAGATTCTCGGGGCGTCCCAAGGACGCAAAGATAGGTCACTTCCCCGGCGGTGCAATGGCCTTGGTCGTTGCCGGTTTCCTTTTGGTAGGGACGGAAGTTCTGGCGCTCGGAGTTTTCGGAACTAAGGCTTGGGCGGCCGTATACTTCACGCCGCCCGCCGCCGACGCCATGCCCATTCAGGTACAAGCGGGTCAGTTTGCCTTTTACTTCCGCTATCCGGGCCCGGATGGAAAATTTGGTCCGCTTCATCCTGACAAGATTGATGAGGCC
The DNA here is from genome assembly GCA_050745965.1 of Terriglobales bacterium. Lineage (GTDB taxonomy): Bacteria > Acidobacteriota > Terriglobia > Terriglobales > Acidobacteriaceae > PALSA-188. Next base: position 1,236 of record JBOGLB010000363.1, read on the forward strand.
AATGAGAATTTTTTCGGATTGGATCCGGCGAACGATCCTGACTCAAAGGACGATATTGTCACCGCCGAGATGGCGATCCCGGTAAATAAAGAGATCCATTTGCTGATGCATTCCAAGGACCTGGGGCACTCTTTTTACGTGAGAGAGTTGCGGGTTCAGCAGGATTTTGTTCCGGGGCTCGATCTTTCGCTTCATTTTACCGCCAACAAGATCGGCAAGTATGAAATCGTTTGTACCCAGCTTTGTGGCCTGGGGCATTACAACATGAAGGCCTATTTGGAAGTGATGTCCCAAAATGATTTTGACACTTGGTTAAAACAGCAGGCAGCAAACCAGTAAGTCGTCAGTTCGGAATTTCGCGGCACGCGCACATTGTTTCGAGGTGAGCAACTATGCATGACATGTCTGCCCATGCGGCACAGCACCACGCTCCGACGAGTTTCATCGGGAAGTACATCTTCAGTCTGGACCACAAGGTTATCGGCAAGCAGTATTACGCTCTTGCCTTAGTCGCGGTCTATATCGGAATGGCGCTCTCCTGGCTAATGAGGTTTCACCTCGCCTGGACAAACGCGGCGATTCCCGGCTTGCAGTGGCTGTCGAGCACAGGCGCCCCAGGCGGAATAATGACGCCGGAGTACTACCTGGAACTGATGACCATGCACGGAACCATCATGGTCTTTTTTGTGCTCACGACGGCTCCATTTGCCGGCTTCGGAAATTTCTTTTTGCCGATCCAGGTGGGCGCGGAGGATATGCCGTTTCCGCGTTTCAACATGATGTCCTTTTGGGTCACCTTCGTGGCCTTCTGTGTTCTGATCTCCGCTTTCTTTGTCGGGGACGGGCCTCCGCTCTCTGGTTGGACCGCGTACGCACCGCTCAGTGCCGTCGGTTCGGTCGCTGGACCTGGGCAAGGCACCGGCCAGGTTCTGTGGGCGGCGTCCATTGCTCTTTTCTGCATTGGGCAGTTGCTGGGATCCATGAACTTCATTACCACTACGCTGGATCTTCGTACCAAGGGCATGACGTTGATGCGCATGCCCCTTACCGTGTGGGCATGGTTCATCACGTCCTGCATGGGCTTGACCGCTTTCGCGGTATTGTTACCGGCCTGCATTTTGTTGATTCTTGACCACGTGGCCGGGACCAGCTTCTTCATAGCCTCTGGGCTGGTGATCAACAATCAGATGATTCCCCACTCCGGTGGGTCTACTTTGCTGTGGCAGCATCTGTTCTGGTTCTTCGGTCATCCCGAGGTTTACATTGCGATTGTGCCGGGCATCGGGATCGTCTCCCACGTACTGATCACCAGCATGCGGCGACCCCTTCTCAGCCACAAAGTAATGATCGGATGTATGGGAACGCTGGCGTTCCTCAGCTACATGGTTTACGGGCACCACATGTTCGTCAGCGGAATGAATCCATTCTCTGGATTGGTGTTCTCTTTCCCGACCCTGGTCATTACAATTCCGGCAACGATTATTGTGCTGATCTGGATTTTCAGTCTTTACGGTTCTAAGTTGCGCATCACGAGCGCTTCCCTGTTTGCGCTTGGTTTCATTTCCATGTTCGTGAGCGGTGGTGTAAGTGGCTTTTTCCTGGCACAGCCATCGCTCGACATCTATCTTCACGCCACATATTTTGTCGTGGGCCATTTCCACATGGTTATGGCGGTAGCTGCATTATTCGGAATTTTTACCGGAACTTACTTCTGGTTCCCCAAAATGACCGGGCACATGATGAACGAAACCCTCGGGAAGCTGCACTTTTGGCTCACCTTCGTGGGCACTTATGCAATCTTCATGCCCTTCCATTATCTGGGCATGGCTGGTAACGTCCGTCGCTACCAGGCGTTTGTCGATGATTACATGCAACCGCTTCTTCCTGTACACAAGTTCATTACCGTTGCGGCGCTCCTCACCGGCGCGGCCCAATTGATTTTTTTATATAACTTGATCTACAGCCGGTTCCGCGGCGCACCAGCCCCGGCGAATCCGTGGGAAGCCACTTCCCTTGAGTGGACCATGCCTTCGCCTCCGCCGTTCGATAACTTTGGGGGCAAGCATCCGGTGGTGTATCACGATCCCTACCAGTATGGGATTGAGGGATCTACAAATGATTATGTAATGCAAGACTCGCCCGAGCAGATAAATACGGTGAGGGATGAAAAATAATTCTTTCGCGATACTCAGCGAGCAATCTCGCTTGAGTTAGAGAGACCAGGGAAATATATGTCCACTACGGTACACGAACCTCCAAAGGTCGCTCCCGTCCGAAAGGCGGACAAGCAGGAGGGCGGCGGGGGGCAGCGGAACTTGGTTCCATCCGGTGGCAGCCTGCTCGGAGTCGGGCAATATTCGCCTCCTCCCGCAAGCCTAGGTGTCTGGGTCGCGATGGCTGCGATCACGATGTCCTTTGCGGCCTTTACCAGCGCGCTGATAGTCCGTGAAGGCGCGTCCATGGATTGGCGGCATTTCGCGCTACCTTCGATCCTTTATTTCAATACCGTGGTGCTTTTCGCCAGCAGCGTGACCCTTGAAATAGGGAAACGTCGCGTGAATATATTCATGGGGGGTTTGCAATCCCGGATAAAAGCTCCGGCAACATGGCTGTACGTCACTTTATTTCTCGGTATCGTATTTGTGGCTGGTCAATATGTGGCATGGCTGCAACTGAAATCGCAGGGCTTTTATCTTGCTACGAATCCGAGCAGCTCTTTCTTTTATGTACTCACTGCCGCGCACGCACTGCATGTGCTGGGGGGATTAGGTGGGCTGGCTCGAGTTATTAGAAAACTTGGCAAATCAGTCCTGCGGCGAAGCACGTTAGACGCAACCTCGTATTACTGGCATTTTATGGACGTTCTGTGGCTGTATCTGCTTTTGCTTCTTTGGAGCAAGATGTGAGAACTCAAACACAGGAGGCGCCGTGAGCCATGCAAACATAGCAATGGGAGCACACCCGCAAGAGCTGAGCGAGGGATCCCCATTCTCAGTTCCTACCAAAAAGCTGGTGATGTGGCTATTTCTCATCTCCGACGCGGCCACCTTCGCGGCGTGCTTGATGGCTTACGGATTTCTGCGCAACGCCACGCCGAATTGGCCGAAGCCGTTCCAGTTTTCACCCACCGTCATCAACGCAATGGTGATGACATTCGTTCTTATCACCAGCAGTTTCACCATGGTGATTGCTGTCCGGGCCGCTAAAGCCGGAAAGAAATCGAGCGCTTTCAAGTGGGTGTTAGTCACAGCCGGTGGCGGCGTCGTTTTCGCTCTTCTCCACATTCACGAGTGGCTGGGAATGATCGGCGAAGGCGCTACTCTGTTTCACAACCCATGGGGGACGGCAGTTTTCGGGGCCAGTTTTTTCAGTATTACCGGTTTGCACCTGCTGCACGTCACCGGCGGCGTTATCGCTTTGATAGTCGTGGGGTTACGTTATAAAGGTGGGCGTTATAAGGCGGATGACATCGAAATCCTTGGATTGTACTGGCACTTCGTGGACCTGGTTTGGATGTTCGTCGTACCGTTCGTTTATCTTCTGAATGTTGCGCCAACACATTAGAGCCACAGGAGAGATTTATGAATTCGACGCAGGAGCAAGGCTCCATCACCAGAGATTTCATCGTTTATTTAGCCATATTAATTATTGCTGGATTACAATTTGTGATCGCCTACCAGCACATTGACGGCGAGCAGATGTTTGCGCGCATGTTGGCATTAGCGATGCTGGAGGCGGGATTGGGAGTTTTATTCTTCATGCACTTGTGGATGGAAAGCCGCGCTTTCCTGATCTTCGTCGCCGTTTTTACCCTCTTCGTTCTCGCCGCAATGAACTATTTATGGCCCGATAGCTTCCGAATACTAGTGGGTGCACCTTTTTCACGTTACCATTAGAGGTCAGACATAATGTCAAAGCGCCTTCAATTCGCTGCATTGATTCTGGTGGGATTGGCCTTGCTCACAATCCCGATGCCGACCTTTGCGCAGGGCTGTGCGCTGTGTTATACCCAGGCTGCTTCTGCCGGCAGCCGCATGATCCAAGCTTTGCGAAGCGGCATTTTAGTTCTCATCGTTCCTCCGAGTTTTTTGTCGGTCGGGGTGGCGATTATCGCTTATCGAAAGCGTAATCAGTTCAAGCGGGAGGGATATACTGTTGAGTCGGACGAACGCTGGTAACAGGAGAGCATGGCCACAACTCAAGTAATGGCGGTACCGGGCGAGAGTCAGGCCTTCACTTCCAAGCTGCGGGATTACTACACGC
>JBOGLB010000364.1:0-3856 GCA_050745965.1 Terriglobales bacterium
CTCCAAACCATGTGCGTCGAAAATCCGAGCCCGTCCTGGAATGAGAGCCACGTGGACTGGAATTTCAATGATCCAACAGGAGCGACTCTGAATCCGACATTGGACGGATTTGTGTGGACCACGGGCCACGATTCGCGAGCCCCTGTGGGCAACGGAACTCCTCCGCAGTTCATGGATACAAATGGCGTGCGTGTCATGGGCTACTACGACGGCAGTGACCTGAATTATTACTATTTCATGGCTTCAAACTTTGCCACCTCCGATGAATGGTTTTCGCCCGTCATGAGTAGAACCAATCCGAATCGCCAGTATCTGATTTCCGGGACTTCTTATGGGTTCGCATATCCGTTGGGAACGGATCCGGCCGACAACATGCAAATCCCATCGCCAATTATTTTTGAGGAGCTACAAAACGCAGGCATCACCTGGAAGGTGTATGTTTACCCCGACCCGAATCCGCATACTTACGGTTCGCTGAGTTGCGCAGCGAATGATACTCGTCCGCAATGCCTTTACCAGATCAGCTATCTCCACGATTTCACGTATGGGCAGACCATTGTTAATCAGTATCCGCAAAACATAGTGCCGATTTCACAGTTCTATACTGATGCCTCGGCCGGGACTCTTCCGCAAGTGGCGCAGGTTGAGCCCGCGTCGGCTGTCGGATTGGACGAGCATGCCGCCGATTTTGACCCCACACCGCAGAATCCGACGCCGTGCTGTAGCGTCCAGGCTGGCGCTGCTTATGTGAAGTCGCTTATTGATGCTGTGATGGGGACACCCACTAAGCCGAGTCCAAGCTGGAAGGATTCGGTTTTTATTCTTACCTACGATGAGTTTGGCGGTTTTTATGATCATGTCGCTCCACAGCCAATGCCCATTCCAGATACCTTCAATAGCCCAGTGGATCTTTTCCAGGGACCTCCGCCAGCGGGCGCCCCGGGGCCAGATGTGTGCGTAAAGGTAGGAGGGCCGACCTGCCAATTTCAGTACACCGGCTATCGCGTCCCGTTAATCGTGGTTTCGCCGTTCGCGAAGCAGAATTTTGTTTCACATGCCACAGCCGACAACACTGCGATTTTGAAGTTAATCGAAGACCGGTTCAGCCTGAACCCCCTCACAGCGCGTGATTCCTTCCAGCTTCATATGGGCGTCGAATTTCTTGATCTGGTGAATGAACCTTGGAAAACGCCTCCCGTACCGCCGGCACAGAACACAGCGGGGCCATGCTATCTGGATCATCTGCCTTAGATGAAGTGTTGATCTGGCCCTCAACGCGATGGCCCGGTTTCATCACTACGGTGTTGACAACATCATGCTCATTACGAGACCGAGAGCATGGTCTCCGGTTGCGGAACTCTGTCTGCCCTTACTCCCGGCTTGCTTCCTCTACGACCGCTCCGTGTTCCCGAACCACGATCTTGGACACTTTTGTCCCTGCTTTTACGAACTCGAACGTCAGGTCACGATCGGTGGTAAAGAAGATGTTCCCCGACTCGGGATGCAGCACATACTTCTTGTCGCTCCCGACTAGCAGGATGAGGAGGTTGTTGGCGGGAGTGACGGTTAAAGCGCCGGACTTCGACGCGTTGTACTTGCCAGCGTACTGATTGAGCACCTCGGGCTGGATCGTAACTTCCTTTCGGGTGTTCTCGTAGGGCGCGTCGCGATGCTCGTAGCTGACCGCTCGCGCCATCTTCCACATGCCGTCTTTCAGCAGCCAAATGTGGAAGAACTTTGCCACGCTGTCGCGGTATTCGGGTTTGCCGTTATCGCTAATGTAAAAATAGTGTTCGCCCGAGAGCACAGCTCCGTAGGTCACGCCGTTCTTTTGAAGTGGGTAGAGCTTCACCGTCTCCGGAATGGCTTCCCGCCGCAGCCGGTAGTTCGGTTTGCCGCACAGGTTTTTTTTTAGGGTCTCGACGAAGGGACCGAGTCCAACCGTCAGGCCACCTTTGTCATGATAAAACTCGAAGTCAGGCCAGAAGAACTGCGACATCTTGGCGACGTCACAGCGGTTATAGGCGTCCCAGAACGACGCGTCTTCGTGCCGGATCGTCGCGTCCACGAGTGCTTTCTGGTCTTGGGCAAATAGTGGCAGGTAAAGTAGAAACAACAGCAGGCTTAGCTTGACGGGCCAATGCATTCTCATTCGATCCTCGCAGGTAGAGTGGGATACGTATGAGGGGACTCCTTGGTTCCGTGCGGAGTTGGATTTTACTTTTGGGGTCAGTTATTGTTCGCGTTCCTTTCCTTGGTTGGAAAGCCACTCAGATGACAGTTGGCGAAAAATCGCCTTAGCGCACATTGACTTGACAGCGGGCGTGTTTGAGGACTCGTGACCCTTGTCAATTGTGTACGTCTTCACGCTCATCAGATCGCGGCCGGCTCCATATCAGCAGGGTCAGCATAAATCCGCCGGTCTGAACCTCGCCCCGAGTTCCTCATTGTTTTATTGCCGGCCTTTGTGTACTTTTTCCTTTCCCATTGTTTCGTGAGAGGATCAAGGCTGATGATTGTCGGTGTCCCTAAGGAATCGTATCCGAACGAGCGGCGAGTGGCGTTGGTCCCTGCCGCTGTTCCTGCCCTTACCAAAGCGGGGTTTGAAGTTGTGGTGGAAGCTGGCGCAGGCGATCAGGCCGGATATCGCGACGCTGCGTACACTGAAAAGGGCGCGAAGATTCAAACCACACGCGCGGGCGTGTTCGAGACGGCGGACATTATTGTGCAGGTGCTGTGTTATGGCGCCAACGACGTCAAGGGCAAGGCCGATTTGGAGTTGTTCCGAAAAGATCAGGTTTTGATCGGGTTCTTGCGACCACTCGGATCCGCGGAAGTTATCCAGCAGATCGCGGCCACCGGAGTCACTTCCTTTTCGGTCGAACTGATGCCCAGGACCACCCGTGCGCAAAGCATGGACGCTCTGTCATCCATGGCGACTATCGCGGGATATAAAGCCGTCCTGATCGCAGCCGATGCGTTGCCGCGAATCTTTCCCATGATGACAACCGCGGCGGGAACCATCACGCCCGGGCGAGTGCTGGTGATGGGCGTGGGCGTTGCGGGTTTACAAGCTATTGCCACTGCGCGACGATTGGGAGCTGTGGTTTCCGCGTATGATCTTCGCCCTGCGGTTAAAGAGCAGGTTCAAAGCCTCGGAGCGCGCTTTGTCGAGCTTCCCATTGAGGCTAAAAATGCACAGGACGCACGAGGGTACGGCACCGCGCAGGACGAAGCCTTTTATGCGCGCCAGCGGGAACTTCTCACAAAAGTTGTCGCGGAAAACGATGTTGTGATCACGACCGCCGTCGTGCCGGGGAAGAAAGCGCCTGTATTGGTCACGACAGAAATGGTGAAGGGAATGGCTCCTGGTTCTGTCATCTTTGATTTGGCTGCGGAACGAGGTGGCAACTGCGAATCCACGAAACCCGGACAAACCGTAATTGAGCACGGAGTGACGATCATTGGGGCTGTGAACGTTGCGTCTGGTGTTCCCTATCATGCCAGTCAGATGTATGCCCGCAACCTCACCACTTTTCTCTTACACATGGCAAAAGATGGAAAGGTTGAGATCAATCTCGAAGATGACATTATTCGGGAAACGTTGCTAACGCGCGGCGGAGAAGTGGTGAATACTCGTGTGAGAGAGTTCTTGTCGCTGCCCGCGCTGGTAGCGAAGTGATGTTGTGTCGCCGGGGCTATTTAGATACGAAGTAGAAGCGTTGGAATGCTTAGATTGTAAGGAGGAATAATGCCTGCAGATTTTATTTCTAATCTCTACGTCTTCATCCTCGCGGGATTCGTGGGTTTTGAACTGATTAAGCGCGTCTCGCCCCTCCTGCACACGCCTCTGATG
>JBOGLB010000365.1:0-6324 GCA_050745965.1 Terriglobales bacterium
GCCGTGGTTTGCACTCGACCGGAACAGATGGAGGAATTGGGATTCGTCCAGAAGGCGGCAGGCGCAATTCTTTCACCATTTGAATGCTGGCTGATTCTGCGAGGGGTCAAGACGCTCGCAGTGCGAATGGAGCAGCATGATCGAAATGGCAGAGTGGTGGCGCAATTTCTCGACGATCATAAAAAAGTCAGAAGAGTCTTTTACCCGGGATTGCCAGATCATCCGCAGTATGAGTTGGCGCAGCGTCAAATGACTGGCTTCGGCGCGATGATTGCCTTCGAGACAGGATCGCTGGCCAACGCGAAAAAGATGCTGAAGAAAGTCCGCCTATGCTCGCTCGGGGAATCGTTGGGCGGCGTAGAAACACTTATCTCGCATCCCGCGACCATGACCCATGCCGGTCTGGGAGCAAAGGGAAGAAAAGAAATTGGCATCACCGATGGGCTGGTCCGAATCTCGGTAGGAATCGAGAACGTGGAAGATATCATCGCTGATTTGGATCAAGCGCTAGCCGCGATTTGATCCAAGCTAAAGAAATCTAATGGGCGCCCCTCAATCTATCTTGAGCCCTTCCAGTAAATCGGTTTCTGATCGCGATGGACCGTAGGGGAACGAAGCCGCGAGATGAAACATCTCGACGCCTCCACGCCCGCGAATATTCTGCTCGAACATCGGCCACAACGGCGACTGGCTGGTGTGAGTCTTGAACGCGGCGATTTTGATATCAAGCTGCTCGCGGATATCAATGATGGCAGTCGTAGGAGGCATGGTAACTGGCTGCCTGCCGGGAATCGCAAAATCGGCCGTCGCATAATACAGCTTCTGAGAGCGATGGGATTTTAATCCGCTGGTAATTTGATCGGGATATCGGTTGTCCCGTCCCGCCCAATGGAACGCCAGCGACGCGAAGATCGAAGCCATCGAGTGATCTGGATGTCCTGTCAATCCTCCCTCGGAACCAAAGGTGAGCATTACGTGCGGACGAAATTGTCGGACATCGTGCGTGAGATCGCAAATTACCCGATATAAATCCTGGCGATAAAGTTGACCGTCTGGGTAATCCAGGACTTTTCCTTCAGAAACCTTTAACATCTCGCACGAAGCGGCAAATTCCTTGCGGCGGATTGCAGCCAATTCCTGATCGCTCTTTGCCACGCCCCGGTGAGTGGCCGCTTGTCCCGGAGTGAGGCAGATGACGCAGGTCTGAACTCCGAGATCTGCATATTTCCGCAGGGAGCCACCGAATCCTCCCGCTTCGTCGTCTGGGTGGGCTGTAATGCACATCAGCCGAATGGAGTGATAACTGATTGTTTTGTCGGGCATTGCCTGATTGTATCGTGATGGTTCGACTACTCTCCGTTGCTTAATGTGCAATTGTTTGCGCTATGCGTGCTTGTCCCAAAGAATTATTCGAACAACTTTGCCATGTTGCCATCTAAAATCAGGATGGCCCTCGCGGGGAAAGGGCCGCCGGACAAGGAGTTTGCGTGCACGTACTCGTCACGACCGACACGTTGAGCGGTGTCTGGACATACACGCGCGAACTTGTCACCGGTCTCATTTGTCGAGGCGCGCGAGTCACGCTGGTCAGTTTCGGAAATATACCTGGCCCGGAGCAAACCGCATGGATGGACAATCTGCGTGGCTTGGAATATCGTCCCACAGCTTTTCGTTTGGACTGGATGCAGGAAGGTCAAGATGGCTTCAAAGATTCTTCGGCTTACCTGACCGCATTGGTGAGAGAACGCAAGCCAGATCTGCTGCACTTAAATCATCCTTGTTACGGCTGCCTGCCTGTGGGGACGCCGCGGATTGTGGTCGCTCACGGAGATTTGATCAATTGGTGGAAGGCAGTTCATGGCCGCGGGCCAAAACCGACCCAGTGGCTGCGCTGGTACCGGCAGCAGTTCAGTGAAGGGTTGCTTCAGGCTGACGTCGTGGTCGCGCCTACGGTCTGGATGATGGATTCCATCCGGTCCTGTTACATGTCGTCAAGCTGCAAATCACCTGCGCGAACCGCGATCATTTATCATGGGCGAAATCCAGTGTGTTTCAATCCTTACGGGAAAAAAGACGATTCGGTGCTGGCTGTCGGACGCATGTTAGACCCCGGCAAACAGCTCGGATTGCTCACGCAGCACAATCATCGCCTGCCGATTTCGATTGTTGCATCGGATTCCGCTGAGCGAGCGTCCCGAATCCCAATCCGCGCGGATGTGAAAGTTGCGGTTGGTGAAACCGCCGTGTCATTAAAGGGGCGGCAGACGGAAGGACAGATGCGCGCTCTATACAGCCGGACTTCCATCTACGTCGCGACTTCTCGCTATGAACCGTTCGGCATCGCCGCGGTCGAGGCTGCACTGTCTCGTTGCGCAATAGTGGCAAACGATATTCCGTCTCATCAGGAAATCTGGGGAGATGCCGCTTTATACTTCCAGTCGAATGATGCATCCAACCTCGCGGGCATACTTCAGCGTTTGAGTGAAGACAGGGAATTGTGCCGAACCTATGCCAATCGCTCTTTTCGAAGGGCGCATGAATGTTTCACGGCTGAACGCATGACAGATGAATATGTTGACTTATACGATCGAGTGCTGAGGAATCAAATGTTGGCTGCGGCTGCTTAACTACACTACCCCTTCACTTCGACCCTAAAGCTGTTATCTTCGAGTATCGCCTAATCGTGGGAAGGAGAATTTATGTCCGCAGTAAAAATCACCGTTAAGAAAAATGGCCCCTATCGTGTAGAGGGTGCCGAAGGTTCCGTAGAACTGGTTGACGCTGATGGGAACATGTATGACCTGACAGGCAAGCCGGCGTTTTCTCTGTGCCGCTGCGGGGGATCGGTGAATAAACCTTTTTGCGATGGAACCCACAGCAAGATCGGTTTTCAGGGAGCGGAGTTGGCGGTAAAAAAAGCCGAAGAAAGTCCTGGAACCGAGATTGGATGATGCTGGATTTTGTAATTGGGTAATTTAGTAATTGAAATTTGAGGGCTTTTGGTCTCAAATTACTCAATTACCAAATTTCCCGATTACAAACTTTCTTCAGTGGATGGTCTTGGTTTTCCGCGACATGTAATCCATCAGCAGATATTGCCCCAGCGTGTATGGAGTGGTGAAGTAGGCCTTGCCGCGGCACATTTCCGTTACTTTTTGCACGAACTGCACCAGGCCGTAATCAGATGCCAGCATGAAAGTATTGATCATGACTCCGGCGCGCTTGCATTTTGATACTTCTTCGAGCGTCTGACTCACCACGAGCGGATCAAGCCCAAACGCATTTTTATAGATGCGCCCATCTTCCAAGGTCAGAGCTGAAGGTTTTCCGTCAGTGATCATCACGATCTGCTTCATGTCCTTGCGCTGGCGCTGTAGGACCCGCTGGGCCAGCCGCAGTCCTTCTCGCGTATTGGTGTAGTAAGGACCGACCTGCACGCGGGCCAATTGCGAAAGCGGGACTTCTTCCGCCGAATCATGGAACAAAATCAGCGACAGCGAATCGCCGGGATATTGGGTGCGGATCAGATGCGACAATGCCATCGCGACTTTCTTCGCTGGAGTAAAGCGGTCCTCGCCGTACAGGATCATGGAGTGCGAACAATCGAGCATCAGCACGGTTGCGCACGACGATTGATATTCGCACTGATGAACTTGCAGGTCCGAGTATTCGATGTTCAACGGCAACCGCAATCCTTCACGCTCGATGGCGCTCGAAAGAGTTGCAGTGATGTCGAGATTCAAGGTGTCACCGAACTCGTACGTGCGCGATGCTCCGCTGGTTTCCACGCCAGTGGCCAGATCACGGGTATCGTGGCGCCCAAAATTCGATTTACCCAGCGATCCCAATAGGTCGCGCAGAGTTTTGTATCCCAGGAAGTCAAGGCTCTTGTCGGTGATTTCAAATTTGGCTTGTTGATGCTCTCCTGATTGGCCGTTCCCGACCGAGGGACGTGAAGGGTCGTGGGGCTGATCAATGCTGATGTAATCCTCTTGCTGCATGCGTTCGATTAATTGTTCGATCAGTTCTTCGAGATTGCCTTCCATCTGCATTTGCTCAAGTTGTTGGCGCATCTGCTCGTCCAGAAAATCGCTGTCGAGAAGGGCTTGCTCGATGGCGCGGCGGAGGTCATCGAGCGACTGCTCACTATCCATAAACTCGTCGTACATGAAATCCTGAAAGCCGCTTTGAAGAAGATAATCGGAGAGGGCGCCGAGGAGGTCTTCGAGACTCATCTCCCCAGCCGGATCGGGAACGTACTTACTGTAGCGGATGCGTTTCATGGAAGCTCTCAGCCGTCAGCGATCAGCTTTCAGCCGGATCTTACTGATAGCTGAAGGCTGTGAGCTGAAGGCTAGTTATAAGGTCTTCTGCTTCGAGCGGGCATATCTTCGCGTTCAAAAGGCTTTTCTGGAGCCTTTGGCTGTTTTTCTCCAGCGGTGAAGACCCGCTCTTCATTGCGGCCGATACGTTTGTGAGCGTGCAGTCCCTCAAGAACAAACTCAGCTGCGGAAACTTGGGCTTCCGCGGTATCTTTCGGGCCGACATTTAATTTTGTAGTTTTTTCCACGAGGCCTTGAATGCCGCGCAGCGAGTGTAATGCTTCTGATGAGCTTGCACTATCGGAGAGTTGGATTTCTCCTCCGAGATCGAACCATTGCACGATCTGTTGCATGTCTACGCCTTTGAAGTATGAGTCGTAGGTCTTTGCCACGGCGGAGCGAATCAACTCGCGTCCAACGTGGTCAGCGCCTTTCATTTCGCCTTCGTATTCCAGTTCGAGTTTGCCGGTAATCGCCGGCAGGGCGGCGTAAACGTCTCCAATTCGAGGTACGACGACTTTCTCGTTATGGCGGAGGGCCCGCCGTTCAGCATTCGAAATCACGTTCTCGGTGCATGAAATTGGCAGCCGTTGACTGACTCCAGAGCGCTTATCAATCTTCTTATCTTCGCGTGCAGCGAAAGCAATGCGTTCGATCACTTCGCGAACGTATTTGGGGACATGGCCTTTGCTTCCGTTGCGCTGCGTCCACGCCTCTTGAGTGGTGATAGCGATGCCTTCCTCGACGGAAGCGGGATAGTGCGTGCGAACTTCCGAGCCGATGCGGTCTTTTAGTGGAGTGATAATTTTTCCGCGCGCCGTGTAGTCTTCGGGATTCGCGCTGAACACCATTGCCACATCGAGGGGCAGGCGAATCGGATAGCCCTTAATCTGAACATCGCCTTCCTGCATGATGTTGAAAAGCCCTACTTGAATTTTTCCTGCAAGGTCGGGAAGTTCATTGATGGCGAAGATGCCACGATTGGCGCGCGGCAGCAGTCCATAATGTACGGTCATTTCACTGCTGAGTTCGTGTCCGCCACGAGCGGCTTTGATGGGATCAATGTCGCCAATCAGGTCGGCGATTGTCACATCCGGCGTCGCAAGTTTTTCCACGTAACGCTCCTCCGGCGTGAGGTAGGCAATTGTAGTGTCGTCGCCGAGGCGGGCAATCTCAAGCTGGCAGCGTCGGCAGATGGGCGAATATGGGTTGTCGTGAATTTCGCATCCCGCGACATAAGGCATTTGCGGATCGAGCAATCCGGTTAGAGCGCGCAGGATCCGGCTCTTGGCCTGTCCGCGCAATCCCAGCAAAATAAAATTATGACGAGAAAGAATTGCGTTGGTAATTTGCGGCACAACAGTGTCGTCATAGCCGACAATCCCAGGGAAAATTGATTTATTTCCCCGAATCTTTGCGATCAGGTTATCGCGCAGTTCATCTTTGACTCGGCGGGACCGCAGATTTTCTTCGGAGAACGGACTCTGGCGCAACTCGCCAAGCGTCCGAGGAAAACTCATAATGAAACCCCCACAAAGAACAGCGTTGGATGGATTATACGCCGGGGGTCAGCGTAGCATTAGGTTTCGTGATGAGTTCGGAGATAGCTACAGAGGTCGTGTACGTTAGTGTCCTCTGTGGTTACGTTCTTTTAAAAAGCTTTTAGCCATGAAGGTACACGAAGGACCCCTCATATGGCTTCAAATGAATTATCAGGAAAAGTTGTCGTAGTCACCGGCGCATCCATGGGGATCGGCGAAGCGATTTCGAAATTATTCGCCGATCACGGCGCAACTGTTGTGATGCTCTCCCGCGATGCCGGACGCGCCGAAGCCGCGCGCGCTCGCGTGGGCCACATGGACCGAACTTTAGCCATGGCGTGCGACGTTCGCAACCGGGAAGAAATAGATCGTGTGATTGGATTAACGATGCATCACTACTCCCGCATTGATGTCTGGATAAACAATGCGGGTCATGGCTTGCTTGATTCAGTCGCCGACGC
>JBOGLB010000366.1:0-4276 GCA_050745965.1 Terriglobales bacterium
ATCGCCCGCGAAATCGCTTTGCGGGAAGGAGCCAAGGCCGTACTGGGGGGATCAATAGCGGGCCTGGGTACTTCGTACGTGATCACGCTATCCGCAGTGAACGCGCAGAACGGAGATTCGCTGGCGAGTGAGCAAGTTGAAGCGCCAAGCAAAGAGCAGGTGCTCAAGGCCCTCGACACCGGCGCTTCATCCTTGCGAGCCAAACTAGGCGAGTCCCTGGGCTCCGTACAGCAGTTTGCCAAGCCGCTTGAACAGGCGACCACCTCGTCGCTTGAGGCCTTACAGGCTTTCAGCCTGGGGCAGACAGAGCACATGGGATTGCATGATGATCGCGCCGTGCCGCATCTCAAGCGCGCGATTGAGCTCGACCCAAACTTCGCCATGGCGTACGCGACGCTGGGTGTCTCCTACGAAAACCTTGGGGACGCAACCCTCAGCCGGGAGATGCTGCGTAAGGCTTTCGATCTCAGAGAAAGGGCGAGTGAACGCGAGAAGCTTTATATTTCTGCGCATTATTACGAATCAACCGGTGAGATTGACAAAGCCATTGACACATACGAGCAGTGGAAACAGGCTTATCCTCGCGACAACGTACCCGATGACAACCTGTCTTTGCTTTATGCGGGAATCGGGCAGCAGGACAAGGCTCTTGCAAATGCGCTACAGGCGATGCAAATAGATGCCGACGACGTCTACTCCTACCAGAATGTGGCCGCTGCATACATGGCTCTCGGTCGCTACGACGAAGCCCGCGCCGTTCTCGGGCAAGCGACGGCAATCAAGGCGGAATCGGGTTCTACCAAAGCGATTGACTACCAACTGTCATTCATCCGCGGCGACCAGGCGGAGATGCAACGCGACCTTGACAGTGTAGCCGGTACTGGGGATGAGTTGTTTCTGTTATCGCTCGAGGCCGACGTCAAGTATTTCCAGGGACGTGTGCGCGAAGGCCGCGAAGTCTCCAACACCACGGTGCAGAAGTCGGAGCAGCAATCTAAAGATTTCGCGGCCGGCGTTCGTGCGTCCGAGGGTTCGATGGAGGGTGAGTTGGGAAATCCAGAAGAGGCCCGGGGTCAGACTGAGTCGGCACTCGCCATGACGCAAGATAAGGGCATCATGAGCGAGGCCGCGCTAACGCTGGCGCGCATCGGCGACATCAGCCGCGCGGAAAAAATGATCGCCGACCTGGCTAGGGAATATCCCACGGATGAGGTGCTCAATAAGGGCGAGCTCGCCATTGCCCGCGCGGCCGTCGAATTACAGCGAAAACAACCGGCGCGAGCTGTGGATGCGCTGGAACCGGCAAGAATTTTTGAACTGGGAAGCGGACCAGCCGCACCCGTTGACTTTTGGGTCCTCTACTTGCGCGGCGAGGCCTATCGCGACCTTCACGATCCTGCCAAAGCCGTGGCTGAATACCAGAAGATTGCCGATCATCGCGGCATGAGCCCCACCAGCCCGTTGTACGTCTTGGCGCGTTTGGGAGCTGCCCGCGCCTACGTTGAGCAGGGAGACAGCACTAAAGCCCGGACAGCCTATCAGGATTTTTTTGCTTTTTGGAAGGATGCCGATCCCGATACTCCACTCCTGGCGAAAGCCAAGGTGGAGTATGGGAAGCTAGACTAAAAGCGTTTTGCCTGCGGACTAGGCGCGTTCGAACGCGAATCGTTTACGAAACGCAAATCCAGTTACGGCGAACAATGCCAGAACTCCCAACAGGCTGAGTTCGCTTGGCTCCGGAACTGGCGTGTAGCCAATAAATTCTTGCGGCACGCCGTCATTACTCGGAATCTGGCTTCCAGCAACCGGCGTGTAGATCGTAATTCCGTTGAAGTCACTCGCTGGCGCACTTGCAGCCGCCAGAAGCGCGTTATTGTAAATCGCTAACGCGCCGGAATCTCCGCCGGTGCCAAAGGGACTCGAAGCGCTTCCGGTAATATCCTGCAAAGCCGTGCCGGAAAACAAGGCCCAGACTGCCCAGTTAGCGTCTTGATTGTTGGTGAAACCGGTAAGAGTAACGCCGTTCACTCCGAGCATCGCATCGAAAATAATTCCGGCGGCGTCATATTTAAGGCCGGCTTGACTTACCCCGCTACAGAGTCCGGAAGCGATGGCGCCAGAGATCGTGCTCTCATTTGCGTTCCAGGTTTCGCCGTTATGAATCTCATTGTCGAACGTGTCGCACATGAGCTGCATCGGCGTGCCATTGACGGTGAAGTTATACGGGTAGGTATAAACTCCGCCCAAGTTAGCTCCGCCGGGACCGTTGAAGACCATGCTGTCGGCGAAAGCAGAACCGCTTAACAAAAGCGCCGTCAGCAGCGAAAATATGAAAGCGAATAAACGAGTGTGACGCATTTGAAATACTCCTCCGGCGGCCCTGTTTGGCGGCCGTCCGGGCTTAAAAGGTACTCTACGGTGTATGTGATAGCACTCGGGATACCAATTGAAGCCGAAAGAAAATAAAGGGTTTACTCGGCATTGGAGAGGCGAAAGGGACGCGGCTTTCACATTAGGAGCAAGGCGGTGGGAACTTTGCCGGTCCGTCCCCACGAGCCCAGCCTTGGGATTGACAAAAAAGGTCACCATTCACGGTCACATCCTTTGAGTGCCATCTGCGAGGCGTAAAATTAAGATCAAAGAGAAAGTCTCCCCATGCGCCGCGTATATCTCGACAATAACGCCAGTACGCCCGTCCTTCCACAGGTCCTAGACGCGATGCAGCCGTATTTCTCGGAGCATTTTGGCAATGCCTCTTCGATCCATCATCACGGCCAGGAAACCCGGGCAGCGGTGGAGCGGGCACGCGAGGCCGTAGCTTTACTTGTAGGATGTCGCGCTTCAGAGATTGTTTTCACCAGCGGTGGAACCGAAGCCGACAATCTGGCCATCTTTGGATTACTTCGTGGAGGATTGATCCGCGAAGGCGATCACGTCATCTCTTCGACGATTGAGCATCACGCCGTGCTCAATTCGTGCAAGCAATTGGAATCCGAGGGCTGCGCCGTTACCTATATTCCGTGCGATGCGTGTGGCGTGATTAATCCCGAGGATGTGCGCCGGGCCATAGGCTCTAACACCAGGCTGATCACGATCATGATGGCGAACAACGAAACCGGAGTTCGTCAGCCGGTTGAGGCAATTGGAAAAATCGCGTCCGACGCCGATGTTTACTTTCACACCGATGCGGTGCAAGCTGCGGGGAAGGTGCCGGTAAATGTGGGCGACATTGGCTGCGACCTGCTTTCGATTTCCGGCCACAAGATGCACGCCCCACAGGGCGTCGGAGCGCTTTATGTGCGGAAGGGAACGCGCCTTCAGCCATTGTTCCATGGTGGCCGCCATGAGCGGTCGCGACGCGCTGGAACCGAAAATGTTCCGGGAATCGTTGGGCTGGGTAAGGCCGCGGAACTCGCGAGGGTGGGGTTGGAGAACGGCGAGATCCAGCGGATGGCTGACCTTCGTGACCGCCTGGAATCATCGCTGCTTCGCGAAATAGAATTTTGTGGCGTGAACGGTGAAGGCGCTCCCAGGGTACCTAACACTTCCAATATTTATTTCGATCACGTGGAAGGCGAAGCGCTCGTGATCGCGCTCGATCTCAAAGGGCTGGCAGTTTCGACGGGGGCTGCATGTTCTTCGGGCGCGCTTGAGCCTTCGCACGTGCTGACGGCGATGGGATTGAGTGGGGATCGCGCCAGAGCCAGCCTTCGCTTCAGCCTGGGAAAACAAAATACCTCTGACGATATTGATTTTGCTTTGCGGTTGATTCCCGAAACCCTACGCAGATTACGGGAATTGAGCCCGGTTCATAAACTCAGCGTTCGGGCATGACCAATCGCGAGCAAAACCGCCAATTTGAAGAAGCCGTGCGGCAAATTGAGAATGTGGTGGGACGAAAGCTAGATGCGGCGGATCGGCGAAGGCTTCATGATGAGATCACTGGACACGGCTATGCCATGCAAGAGATCATTAGATATCGGCTCAGCTATGTTTGCCAAATAGGGATGAAGTTAAAAGGACAAGTCGAAGACGCATTTGAGCCTCTAATTGGCCAAGGGACTTGGGGTTCGTCTCTCGGGTATGGCAGTTTTATCACCATCGAATTTGGACCCAAGCGGCTATTTAATCGCCACTACCATGGTGAGTGGCATCTCTGGTTATACCTGTGTGAGTGGCGGTTGACCTCCGGTGGCCGTGTATTGGCTCATTCGGAATCGAAGAGACATATCATGCAAGTGGCAATAGACAATATCAATGGGGAGCAGCTTTCCGG
>JBOGLB010000367.1:0-2631 GCA_050745965.1 Terriglobales bacterium
ATCCAAACCAGCCCGACTGTCTCGTCCACGGACCCTTCTACAACGTGTTGGGCAAGAGCTATATTGATATCGCATTGGAGGCCGCACGGCAGTATGCTCCGGCGGGCACTCAATTGTTCATCAACGATTACAGCACGTCGGACCCAGCCAAACTGGCGTGCCTGGTCAAGGTGGTTCAAGACCTGCAAAGCCGTGGCATTCCCATTGATGGCGTCGGGCACGAAACGCATAACGCAATTAACTATCCTTCAACCACGGCGATGGTGAACGCCATCAACACTATTGCCACTACATTCCCCGGCCTCCATCAGCAAATCACTGAGATGGATGTCAGCGTTTACCACGCAGGCGATAATACGTCGAACTATGGAGCCAATGGTGGCACGGTACCACCGGCCATCCTTGCGGAGCAGGGCTGGCTCTACGATCAGTACTTCACCGCATTCCGACAGTTGAAAGGCAAACTTGATGCCGTCACAATCTGGGGTCTTGCTGACGACAATACCTGGCTTGATAGTTTCCCCATTAACCGGCTCGACATGCCGTTACCCTTCGATACCCGATTACAAGCCAAGCCCGCCTACTGGGGAATTGTTGATCCCACTCAACTACCCGGATTCGGACTATCGTTCAAAATGGGCGGCAAGTCGGGACCACAGAATGCGCGTGTCTGGACCATCACCGCAACCAACGGCGGCTCGGGCACTGCTTACACCACGCAGATTAACGGATTCACGCTTACCCAGGTTGGGGGTCCTGCTTGTACGCCGGTAGTAACTCCGCCGTCCAGCTATCCGATCGTGCTTGGTGATATCGCATCGGGAAGCTCTGTCGGCACTTCGTTCACGATTGACTTCACAGGTTGTTCCAATGCCGCTCGGTTCACGATGAAGGCTCCGTGGAGTTCTGCGGTATACGACATTGGCACGTTTACGCTGGGAAATCAGTTCAGGTAGGAAAGGACAGGTAGGAAAGGACAGGTAGGAAGGGATAAGAAAGCAGATTCGGCGCTCCGCCCGGAATCACAAAGCTCAATGTTCTGCGAGTCCAATAGATAGTAAGCAGAGGAGAAAACAATGAAGCGAGTCATATTTTCGGCAATAATTGCTATGGTTTTTGTCGGGTGCGCGCAGGCCGATCCAATCCTTACCCTGCTTCCTGCCAGTGGGATCGTCGGCGGTGACGCCGGTACCGTGGTGGGGTGGGGGTTTACGTTCACGAATAACTCACCTGCTTGGATGGTCCTGACCGGTTCAACCTTTAGCGGAAGCCAGGTCAACGGAACCTATGTGGACTATCTGTCCTCAAACTTCGACGTCGCTGGACCCGCTCCGGAAAGCCCGACGATATCGCAGGCCTGGGATTCCACAACAATCTCAGGACTCGGCGAGTTCGATATTTTTTCTACCGCCCCGCCCGGAACCGACATTAGCGGAGATATCGTTGTGAGTTACGATGTGTACTCCCAGGACCCTAACGACCCGGCCTTTGATCCAGGGTCGTACCTGTATTCCGCGCAGACCCCGCCAGTCTCCGCCGACGTTCACGTGCCTGAGCCCTCGTGGTTAGCGCTGCTGCTGGCTACGCTGCTGCTGCCATTAAGCTATCCGGTGTGGCGCCGTAGGATAACTCGGGCTTAGAGTCGCTCACCGACACAACGCATCGAGTTGCGCGGGCGTGGGACGCGGCGGTAATGGCAGATGGCGCTCCACCGCGATTCCTTCGAGCATGTCGGGACCGGGCGGTTGATGCAGATCGGTGTCTTCCCGATAAAACTCGTCGCTTTCGGCCTGCGGAAGTGTCACGAATTTAAAACCTCTGGATCTATATAAATCGAGTAGCTTGGGCAGCATCTCCGCGTCGAGCGCCCCGATGTGCATCAGAAGCACGTATGGAATATCGCGGCCGTAAAGCGTCTGTGAAAGTTCCAGGTAATAACTGATGCTCTGATCCGCAGCCGTGAGGTAACTGCTTTCCAAAAAGGCGATCGCCTTGCTGTCACCTTTCGCGCTACAACGGGCGTAAGGCTCGTTCCATAAATAATCCCCAAAACTCATGGTGACGTCGGCGATCTTGTAATCATGTTTCGCGAAAAAGGTCCGGATGGCGGCCCGCTTTTCCGGCGTGTCGCCCTCCGCGAGATACGGAAACCGGAACCAGCGCCAGTCTTCATTCTTCATCAACTTCTTGATCAGCGGCTCGTTACGAGTGACGTCCGCCTCAAATTCCTGCACCGTATGCTGATTTAGGTTCATATGCGACCAACTGTGATTGCCCAGCGGATTGCCCGCGGTACGCCACGCCTGCAACACGGCAGCATCGGTCGGTTGTTCTTGGATTCGTATCCCGTTCACGAAGCCATAAGTAGGCGGCAAATGGGCGTCGCGCAGAGCGGAAAGAATCTTTGTCGCGACTTCGATTCGAGTTTCGCCGGGCGGAAGGGGGCCATGGGCCGGCAAATCGTCGAAGGTAAACGCAATTTCCGGGGCCGAGGTTTTGCCGGGCGAGCTGAAGGCAAATAATGAAAGCGGCACGGCTCCAGCCATTGCCGCATACCCCGCGGGCCCGGGATGCAGATGATCGCCGGAATCATACGCCGGGAGCATCTGGTCAGGATGTTCCGGATCCCGC
>JBOGLB010000368.1:0-2714 GCA_050745965.1 Terriglobales bacterium
GCACGTAACGGTTCCCGTCAACCGAGTAACAGGCGTTTCCGACCAGATCTGGACGATTTTTGATGAACCACTCGACATTTCCGAGAAATTCAGAATGCGGTTCCAAATCTTCGCGATCAAGCACTTCAACGGCATAAAGGGGGATAAGTCCAACCATTGATCGCAGGCGGAATTTGTTGAAATCCCCGTTGGGCAGCCGAAGGACATCGTAAAAAAAACCGTCGTTCTCATCCCATAGCTGATAGTTTCGGCCGCCCATCTTCTTCATGGCCGCGCCCACATAGATAAAATGCTCGAAGAATTTGGTCGCAAGCAGTTCGTAGGCTTTGTCGAAGTTCGCCAGTTCAAGCGCTGCCCGCATCAAGTATAAGCAGAAGAAACCCATCCAACCCGTCGCGTCTGACTGTTAGAGGACTGCGCCTTGCGGGAGTTTTTCGCTGCGGTCCACGACCGTGATGTTGTCCAACCCCAGGAAACCACCCTCAAAGATATTGTTCCCCGTGCTGTCCACACGATTCACCCACCAGGCAAAGTTAATCAGCAGCTTGTGCAGGCACTTTTCCAGAAAAACTCTGTCTCCCTTACCCTTCCGCACTTTTTCATTCTGATAGACACGCCAAACCGACCATGCGTGAACGGGCGGATTAAGATCGGAGAATTCCCACTCATAAGCTGGAATCTGTCCATTCGGATGCTGGAATTGCTCGAACAACATGGCCCAAAGATTGTCTTTGGCAAATTCGGGATCCACCAAAGAGATTGTGGTGCACTGG
Organism: Terriglobales bacterium; assembly: GCA_050745965.1. Classification (GTDB taxonomy): domain Bacteria; phylum Acidobacteriota; class Terriglobia; order Terriglobales; family Acidobacteriaceae; genus PALSA-188. Next base: position 774 of record JBOGLB010000368.1, read on the forward strand.
AAAGCCAGGTCCCATGCGGCGAACCAGGGAAATTCCCATTTGTCCGGCATGGTGAGTACTCGCATCGAGTTCAGATGTCGCCAACGCGTATTCCTGATTTTCTTGTGGGCTTCGGGTGGAGGAATGCTGTCGCCTTCCAGCCAGCGATTCACATCGAAAAGGTAAATCTGTTTACTCCATAACATGCCGGCGAGAGCGCGCCGTTGAATCAGCTTTTCTTCATCCGTCGCTTTGGGAGGGTGTATGGCCTCGTAGAACTCGTCCGCGTCCTGTTTTCTGTCTTGCACTATCTTGTCAACGTCGAGAAGCGGATTCGCCATCTCTTTATCGGTTAGGCGCAAACGCAACACCACTGAGTCTCCCGGCTGCACCTGACCCCGGTAATGTATGCAAGCCTTCGTCCCAACTTGCCGCGGATTCACGCACTGCTCTCCGTTCACGACACACCTGTGAAAGGCGTCTTTCACATACGGAGAGCGGTTAAGTCCGGATGGGCCATACAGACGTTCAGCATTCGTTTCGTTATTCGTAAAGAGCAATTCGCCGCCAGCAGGCCCATACAAATACCGCAGGCCCAGAGCGTATTTCAATTGGATATTTTCCAGAGGCTTGGCCATTGAATCGTTGGCGATGAGCGTTACATGTGATTTTCCGGCGTCCGCGTGAATGTTGGGCTCGGGGTCGGGGGGATCAGTCCAACTCCAAGTGTTGCGAAACCACAAATGCGGCAACACGTGGAGTTCAGCAGCCTCGGAACCGCGGTTGAATGCCTCCATGCGGATACAGATATCTTCGGGCGATTCTTTGGCGTACTCGATGAAGATGTCGAAGTATCTATCGTCATCGAAGATGCCGGTATCCAATAATTCGAACTCAGGTCCGGCGCCCTGATTGCGATTTTCCTCGATCAACTGCTGGTAGGGAAATTCCCGCTGCGGGTATTTGTAAAGCATACGCATGTAACTGTGTGTGGGAATATTATCGAGGTGGAACCAGTACTCCTTCACATCTTCGCCATGATTTCCTTCGCCACCGGAGAGCCCAAACATACGCTCCTTTAGAATCTTGTCACCTCCGTTCCAAAAAGCCATAGCGAATACCAGCAACTGATAGCGGTCGCAGATTCCGGCAATGCCATCTTCACCCCAGCGGTAGGCCTTGCTGCGTGCCTGATCGTGTGTAAGAAAATCCCAGGCGTTACCATCAGCGCTGTAGTCCTCCCGTATGCCTCCCCAACTCCGGTCACTGACGTAGGGTCCCCACTTTCGCCAGCGGTCGAGACCCGGTTCGGCCAAGCGGGCGTGTTCCTTGCTAGGGACAGGGGTTGTTTTCTGGTCCGGACTCATCGTTTCATCCAATTGCGCAATTGTTCTGCTGCGTTGCAGCGAGATTTGCGAAAACTAGCGACCCACGACCTCGCTTACTCTTTGCATTTGAGCGGCAAAGCGTGGGGCGGAATAAGCCGACGGATCCTGTTGCAGTTGGGCGAAGAGTCCATCAATTGCCGCGCGTAACTCCGCTCCGTTGGCGGGCTTCACATTTTGGTTATAGGCTTGGAACAGGGAGTCCATGACCATCGCAGCCTGTTCCGCCGTGCGCTCGCCATCGCTTGAGATGTTCGGCCCGTCGGCAGCAATACGCCGCATCAATCGCAGGGTCAACCTAGAATCGTAGCCCTGAGCGTCAAACTGCTTCACCAACTGATCAGCCAACCTAGAAGCACTCGTCGCCGACGCAGAGATTTGTTCCCGGTTGCCGTCCAGTTGATTCATCAAGTTCGCCAGTTGCGAAACCTCATGATCCAATCGCTTACCAAGGTCAGGGCTAATTTCCTCGACCATATCGTGGAAGACCGCGACCCTCGATTCGTTCAATGGCGGAGTGCCGGGCCGCCTCCCTGCGTAGCCGATTGCTTGCCTCCAGCTATCCTCCGGGCCCGTG
>JBOGLB010000369.1:0-3141 GCA_050745965.1 Terriglobales bacterium
GATAAGTACCGTGACATGCGTCGCAGAGTGTAATCAGGTTTTCTCCGGAGTCAGTCCCAGATTGGCCGCGGAATTTTTGGTTGTGGACTTCCAAGTTTGACTTGGCTCCGCACGATTGACACTTCCAGCGATCACGGCGCAGGATTTGTTGACGCAAAGCTTCATAGGAGCCTGGATCCAATCGCAATGGCTGGATTTTTCACTGAGTCACGATTCATGATGCCTCTTAAAAATAAGCCTCCAAGGAATGCTTGCCCTTGGTCTCCGGGAGGCACTTGAAGAGTCTCGTTATTGAAAATAGCAGCGTTCCGGAGTTTTCGGCATCAGATTGGCTCCAGCCAGAAAATTCGCGGATATCATTTCCAGGCAATAGGCTCGCGATCGGTCGCTGCCTAACATTTGTGCCGCCGTCTCAATAGCGTGTCACCGGAATCTGGCTCTTGTAAAACTTGAAATAGGTAATCTCCCACGCTTCTGTTTCCTGCCCGGTCAGTTCCTTCTCCACCGCCCGCTTGAATTCTTCTTTGGGCATCTAGCGTGCCCAGTGCAACCAAGTTGCACAATCGAAGCGCTGCTGATCTTTCCTCGCAAGTTTCGCTAGCTCCAGACGTTTTCCACCCGCCAGTATTGTCCTGTCCGAGCCTCGCACAAATACCGACCCGGGAGGGTGCTTCAACACTCGGGACTTCGCCGGCTCGATGATGGTACTCAATCCCTCTCGCCGAATTGGAAAGGCATGCAGCGCATCATCGTGCTCCCTCAAACAACCGTCGCACATTGTCCTGATCCCAAGTATGCCCTTACCGCGACTGGGAAAGTAATCTGGGAAAGTAATCAAAGATAAGCTTCTAAAGCTGCTGGAGCGGATATAGTCACCACACGGTGCCGCTGAAAGAAACACCATTGATATGTTGCTTATTAGAGATAGCTTTATGACACTGGAGATGAGAGGCAATTGCTGATGCATACCCTTCACGTCGTGGGAGCGCGTCCTAATTTTGTGAAAGCAGCACCCGTGTTGCGGGCGCTCAAGAAAAATGGTTTTGAGCAAACCCTCGTTCACACGGGCCAGCACTACGACAGAAACATGTCGGACGTATTTTTCGACCAGCTTGAGATCCCTGAACCTGATGTGAACCTCGGGGTCGGATCCGGTAGTCATGCGTCTCAAACTGCCGAAGTCATGTGCCGTTTCGAGCCGGTCGTTTTGGAGCGCAAACCAGACGTGGTGCTCGTTTATGGGGACGTGAATTCCACAGTTGCTGCGGCTCTGGTGTGCTCAAAACTTCTCATTAAGGTAGGCCATGTCGAAGCGGGTTTGCGATCTTTTGATCGGACGATGCCGGAAGAGATTAATCGCATTGTAACCGACCGGTTGTCTGACCTGCTGTTCACGCCCTCTGAAGATGGAGATTTTAATCTCAAGCGTGAAGGCGCGCCCCAGGAGAAAATTCATTTTGTCGGCAACGTGATGATTGACTCACTGATGCGATTGTTGCCGCTTGCTGCAAAATGTTCCATCGAGTCGCCTAAACGATTTGCTCTTGTGACTCTGCATCGCCCTGCGAACGTTGACGATTCGCAAACTTTGAAGAAGATTCTGGACGCGCTTGTCGCAGTGGGCGACGAATTGGACATCATTTTTCCGGTACATCCGCGAACGCGACAGCGGATCGAGCAGTTCGGATTTCAAACGCAAAAACTACATCTTTTGGAACCACTTCCGTATATAGAATTCCTTGCGCTTCAGACCCGGGCGGCGGTTGTTATCACGGATTCCGGGGGCATACAGGAAGAGACGACTTACCTGGGTATTCCGTGTCTGACAATTCGGCCGAATACGGAACGCCCTATCACGGTAACAGTTGGTACCAATATCCTTGTTGGCGAAGATCGAAACCAATTGAGTCGGGAACTTAGAGCGATTTTGGAGGGCCGAGGAAAAAAGGGCAGTATTCCCCCGCTGTGGGACGGGCACGCCGCTGACCGTATTGCCGAAAGAATTGACGCGCCTATCTGATTGGTGGCGTTCAACGACGGCACAAAAACGCGGACGTCATGAACCCTAGGAATGACCCGCCGCCACGATCCGACGATGTAGCCGACCGGGACACTAAGGTTCTTGACTTCAAATTCTTTTCTGGGATAATCCTGCCAGCTTCACCCTGCACCTCAAAAACTCCTGGAGGGATGGTGTGCTCAAGCCATTGCTATCCGTTTCGCTTTCTTTTCTTCTCGCTGTAACGCCGGTGTTTGCCGCTCCTCCCGATGAACAGACGGCGGGCGAGGTGAAGGCGCTCATTCCCGATGCATCGCGAAATGCGCAACCCGTAAAGGCCAAAGATACCCTCCAGTGGAATGATGTTCTGAAAACCGACACTAAGGGACGCTTGCGTGCCGGCCTCACTGACGGTTCCATTCTCAGCCTTGGATCGAACAGCGAACTCAAAGTGGTGCAGAGCAATGCGGCCTCACAGCAGACTTCCATCGAAGTCAACTATGGCAAGCTGCGCAGCCAGGTCGTCAAGATTACGAAGCCGAATGGGAAGTACGAAGTCAGAACACCGAACGCCGTCATCGGCGTCATCGGCACTGATTTCTACGTAGGTTATGATAACGATCTCACTACGGTCATTTGTTACCGCGGCATGGTTTCGGTAAGTGCGCTGGGCTCGGCGAAAGTGGTGAGAAAGTCCGATCAGGTATCGTCTGACCCGGCGCAGATCACCTTATTGGCCGGGCAGTTGGTTATGATCGGAATGAAAATCCCACCTGAGGGCTTTCCTTCCGACTCCTCAGTAATTCGGGCTTCGATGCAGGATACGAGCGTCAACACTACTGTGTTTATTGCACATCCGAAAGTCTGGATACCGATTGTGGCGGCCATCGCTGGCGGTACCGCTACAGGAATCGTGCTGACACGCGGTGGGTCATCTGCCATACCTCCTCCGGTTACCTGTGGTACGCCGGGAGGCCGATCGCTGGCGTGCCGGAAGTGACAGAGCAGGGCGCATCTGTCGTGTGGAGTTGGAGCGATAACAACGTTTTCGATAGGACAATCCCATGAGATCTGCAAGGACACTTGGTTTTTGCATACTCTTTTTTAGCACCCTGGTGATGGCGCAAGCCCCCATCCCCACC
>JBOGLB010000370.1:0-3572 GCA_050745965.1 Terriglobales bacterium
ATATTGTTGTCATTCTCGGGGATGGTTTGGAACAATCCCATGACCTTTGGATGAAGAATTCAGGGCTGCCGGACCACGGTGAGTATGTCTTTCAGAGGCAGCGATTAGGAAATTTTGTCATAGGTCAGCCTAAAACTGGAGAAGAAGTCACACGCTTCTGAGGTTGTCCCGCTGGCATTCGCAACTGCCCAACATCTAGCGAGTGACGGTGATCGCTTTGCCGGAATACGCAACGACCTTGTCCGGGCTTTCGGTCGGCTCGACGCCGACGCCGTGGTTCTCAGTCACAAAAACAATTCGGAACGTGCGGTCCTTAAGCATGCCGGGAAATTCACCTTTCCTGTCGCCGATGGTCAGCGATTGTTTCGCGTCATCCCAGTGGAAGGCGATGGTTGCGTAAATTCCCTTCTCGTAGTCGTAGGTATCGTTTTCGTCTTCGTATAGATTGAAGTCTCCGTCAGCTCCCCGATAGACCCGGAGTTCAATAGGATCGGCAGGCTTCTCTGTTGACCACTCTTCATCCGGCCCAAGCGGAACTATCGAACCGGCGCGAACGTAGAGTGGCAGCCGATCGAGCGGCGCAGGGCTATTAATGGCAACACCGCCGGTTTGAGATGTTCCCGCCCAAAAGTCGTACCACTTTGCCTGCGGCAAATAAACGCTCCTGGTGGTCGCAGCGGGCTCGGTCACGGGATTTACCAGAAATGCGGGCCCGAACATGAATTGATCACCCACGTTCTGAGCGCGCACATCTGTCCGGAAATCCATCACCAGCGGACGCATCGGCGTATAGCTCTCGCTGGTGGTCTTCCATGCGAGTGAATAAATATATGGCAACAGGCGATAACGCAGCCGGTCAAACTTAACCAGAATTTTCTGAGCGTCCGGACCATACGACCACAACTCGTTCTGATCGGTCTTACGCGTTCCGTGAACCCGCAAGATGGGATTGAAAGTACCGTACTGAAACCATCGAACGAAAAGTTCACGATACGCCGGATCATCGGGATCGCCGAATACGAATCCACCAATGTCGGTAGTCCAGTAAGGTATTCCGGAAAGAGCAAAGTTCAACCCTGCTGGAATCTGTCGCCTAAAGCTGAAGAAATCAGAATTGATGTCCCCCGACCATGCGGTCACCGCGTTCCTTTGCGAACCAGCGAATGCGGACCGCGACAAAATGAATACTCGTTTCTTGTCCGTTACACTGCGCTGGCCCTGATATACGCCTTGCGTGTCGAGAAGAGGGTAGATATTCACGTACCGATTGCCGCTGCCCACAAAAAGTTTATGATTCAGCAGAATATTTTCTTCCTGGCCTTCTGTTTCTGGCTCAGTGGTGTCCATCCACCAGGCGTCAATGCCGAGGCTAAACAGGCCCTTGTTTACCTGGTCCCAATAAAACTTTCGCGCCTCAGGATTAGTCGCATCATACACAGCCATGCCCGAAGCGTGATACGGCGGCTTGGCGAACTTGAACTTGTCCACGAACCAGCCTTGCTTGTCCATGTAGTCGTAATTCGTGGACCCCGGCTCAAAGAATGGCCAGATTGAAATCATCAGGTGGAAGTTCAACTTATGGAGCTGATCAACCATTCCCTTGGGATCGGGATAGTTCTTATTGAAAACGAACTCCCCTTTGCGATTCCACCAGAACCAGTCCTGCACGATGTCGTCCACCGGAATGTGCAAGTTGCGGTACTTTTCTGCAACCCCAAGAATTTCTTCCTGTGATTTGTATCGGTTCTTACATTGCCAGAATCCGTATGCCCACTTACCGAACATGGGCGCTTGCCCGGTCAGTTCGCGATAGCTCGCAATAACTTTGTCGAGATCAGGCCCATAAAGAAAATAGTAGTCAATGACGTCGGCAACTTCCGAACTGATGTACATGTAGTTTGCAAAGCGATTATTAAACCTGCTGCGCGAATCATTGTTCCAATAGATTCCGTAGCCATTGCTCGACACCAAAAACGGGACGGAAATATTGGTGTTGTCCTGAGAAATGTCAACCGACTCACCGCGATAATTCCAGACCCCAGCCTGGTGCTGGCCCAAGCCATATAGGCCTTCACGGGAGCCGTAAATGTTGATAAAACTTTCTGCGCGATAGGTATCCTCACCATTGACCTTAACAGGTGTCAGCTTTCGCGACCCTTCCTGAACAAGCTGCCTGCCTTGCGAATCGCGATAGGTGATAGCTCCGTCCTTGCGCGTGACAACGGCTTTCAGCTGCGAAGTTGTAAGCGTGACGTCAGTGTCAGTAGCCTGCATGGTCCACTGAACCTCGGGCCATTTTGTTTTTGTGATCACGTAGTCAGGCCGCTCCGAAAACGAAGATGTAGCGGAGTAAAGCACGTGAATAATTGAGTCGCTACATACCTGTAGCTTCAAGGCGCCATGCTGCATCGTAAAAACGACGCCGTCAGGCTGTTGCTGCACCGCCGTTACCGGGTTGGCAGGAACCCATTGCGCGTGAAGAGTGCAGCTTAGAAACAATAGCGAGAATATAATCAGGCAGTTTTTCTTTAGCATAGAAAGAGTCCAGAGTGATTTCTGGGAGTCCTTTGTACTGCTGACTGCTGACAATAGCAAACTTTTGTTCTGACTTGAAAGAGAGTGCCACGAAAAATAACCGGGGGGAATTTTATAACTTGGGACTGATGGGCTGAGTTGCCGGAAGGCCGGTTGAATTCGAATGGTATCCTTTCAGGCGTTCCAAAATATGATCCATCGGTGCGGCTCTTATCGCGCTAGCTCCGGCAATCGAATATTGGTCGTTCGTTATATCTCGGAATGGGAGGATGGAGCATTCTTGGGTCAAGATGACTCCGCATGCCTTAAGGAAGCGGCGAGGCAAGGTCTAACGCTTGTAACTTATGATCGGCGCGCGATTCCGCCGCTGCTGAAAGTTTGGGCGGAGGAAACGCGACCGCACGGCGGCCTAATCTTCGTTTACGAAAAGACCATTCCACCCTCCTCTGACATTGGCGGCCTTGTCCGCGCGCTAGCAGGTCTGATCGAGGCCACGTGGAGGCGGAACCGGATGAACAGGATCGTATTTTTGCAGCGTTGACCAAATAGAGAGGGCCACTCAGCTTCGCTCGCGCACGTGCCGGCTCGGCGCTTCACAACCTCCGGGTAGGTCGCTTGAGCCTCGCAGCAATGCGCGGCCCAGAGGAATGACCGTCCTGTCGAAGCAATTCGGCAGACAGAATTCGGTTTTCAGGTCCGGCTGCTTACAGCATATTTGTCTTCTGCCCCTTTCGGGGTTTCCCTCGTTGACTCCTTCTGTCGCCATCCCTAAGATTGCAGCCGGGAGGGCAATATGCGTCGAGAGCGAGCGCTGAAGGTTGTGTTGGTATTGGTGGGATTGCTGTTTTTGGCTCTGGTTTATCCCTTGGCGTTGTTTTTTCGGCAAGAACCTGCTTTGGCCATGATGCTCAGCCTCTACGTTACACTTGGAGTTTTCCTGCTTTTCGCGGCGCGCAACCAATCGGGGAATAGAAGCCTGATCGCCTTTACAGCATGGTCGAGTTTCGCTCACGGAGGCGTTATGGGCTTTCAGGCGT
>JBOGLB010000371.1:0-3512 GCA_050745965.1 Terriglobales bacterium
TCGCATACGTGGCTTGCAAACCGGAACATGAACAGATATTTGCCTCAACCGGATTCCTGAAACAGATTTCACGAATCACGGAAATGGATTTTATTATCTATCAAGCCGAGGGATAATTGACCGATCCCGACAAAACTACTAGTCAACCAGAGCCGGACTGGTTGAATTTCAAAACAATTCAAGCTCCTGGTTGAGGTCGGATCAAGAACGTTCCGGGTATCCATTTTCGCATCAACGCTGTTCCATTCGGGAAACGCCTTGCCCTGGCGGGCTGGCGCGCCTTTCGTTGGTTTTATTTTTGGACACTGAAAAACGGCTGCCCCATTCGTCGCGATTTCGACGAGTGGGAATTCGTGGTGATTGTATCGAGAGACTTTTTGGAAACTCTTCAAAGTCAAAATAAACTCGTGACGCAGACTGCATCGGTCCCCAACGTTGTGCGCTAAATACAGATTCCCCGCTACTGAGTATTGGCTTCGCAACATGGTTTTGGCTCGGAATGGCAAATCAATACTGGCGGTTTGCCTTGTGGTCGCGAATTGCCAAAAGGATTGACGATATCAGCTGAACCGAGAGACCGCTTCCAATCTTCTGTACAATTCCATATTCAACATGAATAGCTCGAAAGCCGACACTCCTTCCACGGCCAAGTTCGTGGGCATCGTTTCCAAGCAGGGCAAACCGGAACTGGGCGCCATTGTCCCCGGACTCCTGGACTGGTTTCGCCTGCACCGATATCGAATCGTAGTGGACCCGGAAACCGCTCCGCACGCTCCCGGAATTGAAACTGCTTCGCGGGAAGAGATGGGTTCCCTGCCGCTTAAGTTTGTCGTCGTCCTGGGAGGCGACGGAACCCTGCTGTCCGCGGCGCGCGCCGTCGCAAAGGCCGGTATTCCGGTGCTGGGCGTCAATCTCGGGTCGCTGGGGTTTCTCACTGAGGTGCCGCTTGAGGAACTCTATCCGACTCTAAAAGGTATTGAGGAAGGCAAGTGCACCGTTGAAGCACGATCCATGGTGCGGTGCGAAGTTGTGCGCAAGGACATTTCTGTGGCGCACTACCACGCATTAAACGACGTGGTGATGGGTAAAGGCACAATCGCGCGGCTGAACTATTGCGAGGTCTTTATTGATGGGCTCTTTGTGTCCAGCTACAAGGCGGATAGCTTAATCGTCTCGACGCCAACTGGTTCCACTGCATATTCGCTGGCCGCGGGAGGGCCGATCGTAATGCCTTCAGTCGAGGCACTGCTTATCACGCCCGTTTCCGCACACTCTTTGACCCATCGCCCGCTGATTGTCTGCGACACGGCGAAGATTGAAATCGTGGTTAACACGGGCCAGGACGAAGCGTACTTAAGCATTGACGGCCAGATAGGCATGCCGATCTATGATGGCGACCGCATCCTTTGCCGCAAGTCGGATCAGCAAGTAAAGCTCATGCGGATCAAGGGCACATTCTTCGATGTACTACGCAACAAGTTGAAGTGGGGACAACGGTAATTGTTTCAATGTCCGAATTTTTCATTCCGAGGACAGTCACGAGACTTCTGCTTCTTGCAGGCACTTTCCTGCTGGCGGCGGCCGCATCGTCGCAATCGAAACCTGTCGCCGATCTGATCATTACTAACGCAAAAGTCTGGACCGTTGATCCAGTCCGCCCGACAGCCGAAGCGGTTGCCGTGATTGGCGAACGAATCGTCGCCGTCGGCTCCATTCGTGAGATTGATGCGTGGCGCGGCCCTCAAACGCGAACGATAGATGCCGGCGGCAAACTGCTGCTTCCCGGATTCAATGATGCGCACGTGCATTTCGTGGAAGGCGGAGCACAGCTCGATTCCATTCAACTAAATGATGCAACCAGCGCGAACGAATTCGTGCGCCGCGTCGCCGAGCGCGCCAGGAATACGCCCAAAGGGGAATGGATTCTAAACGGAGACTGGGACGAAACAAAGTGGACTCCGCCGCAGCTTCCCACCAAAGAGATGATTGATGCCGTGACTCCCAACAATCCGGTTTTCCTTGATCGCTACGACGGCCACATGGCGCTGGCAAACTCGGTAGCGTTGCGAATTGCAGGGATCACGGCGCAGACGCCTGACCCTGCGGGTGGAGTCATTGTGCGCGATGGACGAGGGAATCCTACAGGCGCGCTTAAGGACGCTGCGAAAGATTTCGTCATCAAAGCGATTCCGACTCTCTCGCACTCGCAGCGAATGCAGCAAGCCCGTCGTGCGCTCGCGTATGCCGCTTCGCTCGGCGTGACCAGCGTGCAGGAAATGAATGATGAGGAAACGGACAGTTTCGCAAACTTCGAAATATATAGCGAGTTGCTCGAATGCGGCTTACTCACCGCTCGTATTTACGCCGCGCCGGGTATCCCAGATTGGCAAGTCCAGGCTAAAGCCGGGATCCGGCATGCGTTCGGATCTCCCTATCTTCGGATAGGTGCAGTCAAAGGATTCGCCGATGGCTCGCTGGGCTCGCGCACCGCGTATTTTTTTCAGGCATACAGCGATGCGCCAAATAATTTTGGTCTGCTGAACAAAGAGATGCAACCGTTATCCCGCATGCAAGATTGGATGATGCAAGCTGACGCCGCAGGCCTTCAAATTTGTACTCACGCCATCGGCGACCGAGCCATCTCTACTGTGCTCGACCTCTACGCCGAAGTAGTAAAGACTAACGGAGCCAGCGACCGCCGCTTGCGTATTGAGCATGCGCAGCACATGGCTGCGAAAGACTTCGATCGTTTTGCGCAGTTGCACGTTATCGCGTCCGTGCAGCCGTATCAGGCTATTGACGACGGACGCTGGGCTGAAGAGCGCATCGGCCATGATCGTGCGAGCCGCACCTATGCTTTCCGCACCTTCCTGAATCATGGTGTTCGCATTGCCTTTGGCACAGATTGGCCGGTCGTCCCGCTCAATCCTTTGCCTGGCATTTATGCGGCGGCGACGCGGGCAACGCTGGACGGTAAGAATCCGAAAGGCTGGTTCCCCGAACAAAAACTCACGGTTGCCGAGGCGGTGGAAGCTTACACGATGGGCTCGGCCTATGCAGAATTTCAAGAGAAGGAGAAAGGTTCGCTCACTCCGGGAAAATTGGCGGACATGGTTCTGCTGAGCGATGATATTTTTTCGATAGATCCAGCAAAGATTAAAGATGTAAAAGCCGTGAAAACGATTGTTGGCGGAAAAGTAGTCTGGGAATCGAGTGAGGCGCAAGGGATCGGGTCTCGAGGGTTCCTTCGGTTTGGCGGCCTACACTTCCTGCCGAATTAAATCTGCAATCGTCTCCTGCCGGCGAATTATTTTCGCGGATCTGCCGTCCACCAATATTTCCGCTGCACGCGGCCGCGTGTTGTAATTTGAGGCCAGTACCATTCCATAAGCGCCCGTATCGAGAATGGCCAGCAAATCTCCTTCGTGGACCTGCTGGAGGCTCCGGTCTCGGGCGAAGAAATCTCCGGTCTCGCAAACTGGGCCTACTACATCCACGGTCTCATTCGGTAG
>JBOGLB010000372.1:0-5836 GCA_050745965.1 Terriglobales bacterium
CGTCACCACAACGTCTACGACGACACGGCGAACTGTCCTTTTCAGAACAAGATTGCCTGCCGGCGCAGTCTGCGCAGCGGCGTTCTGCTGTGCTACGGCTAGCTGAAGGCTGCACATGCCTAATAGAACGGACGACAAGAAACGCATGCGACGCATAATTTGAAAGTTCATAGGACGGCCCTTCCAAAGTGGTATGTACATTGTTTGGCCCGCCCAGCGGACTTAAGGAATGGAACTTAAGCCTATTTTATACACAAGCGACTATTCAAGAGTAGTGCGATGGGGCGATTTGGCCACAACGTTGGTGAATTGAGGGCTGATTGTCCAGAATTACTTGGCAGTGTGTTGGGCCGGGGCGGCCTTCCCGGGTGGGCTGTTCAGCTTCGTTAAATACTGCTTTACTATTTCAGCTTCCCTGCCGTCCGCGACCTTCAGAAACTCCCGGAGTTGTGCCACCTCATTGACCAAGTCTCCTTTGGCCTCGTAAATTTCCGCCAGCAAGTAATGAAGTTGGCGCGGATCAATGTCCTCTCCCGCAAATTCCGAGGCCTTCAATCCGCTTTTCTCTGCGTCCGAAAGGCGATGGAGATTAAAGTTCGCCCCCGCGTTGAACATGTAACTTATCGCATTACTTGCCGGATCAAGCGCCAATGCCTTGTCGCTCTGTTTCAGCACCTCATTCCAGTCCTTAGAGCGGGCAGCGACATCAGCGAGGCAAAGATAGGCTGGAACAAATGTGGGATCAACCTTTGAAGCACGCTGGCATGACTCCCGCGCCGTCGCCAATTCGTTATGCTTTTCCTGCACCTGGCCAAGCAAAACCCACAGAGCGGAGTACTCCGAAAATTTTTGTACCGCTTTGCGCAATTGCTTCTCCGCTAAATCAAATTTCTTATCTGCGATGGCGCGGCATGCCTTTTCATATTCCGGGCTAGCTTTGGCCTGCGTTGCCAGCGCCGCAACCTTTACCGTCGGAGTATGAATACCGACGAGTGGCGGCAAAAAGCACGCGATCTCCCTCGGGTTCTGCGGTCGAAGCTGCGGATGATTATTCTTCATTATGACTTGTTGTTCCTCGAACCGGTCGTTGGGATCGTAAACCAGAGTAGGTGTATTAGGATCGCTATTCAGAACTCTAGGTACAGGACGTCCAATTTCTTGCGCAGGGGCAGAGTTATAGAATGTCCCAAAACCAAAAACACAAGCGACAGTCACTGCCGCCGTACGAGATAACATCGGCATATTGTCCCGCCTTCACATGGGAACATTATCGGCTTGGAGGGGGCGGTTATCAATAGGCTTAGAACTGTATGTCTTCTGGTAGGAGCCTGACGCCGGCATCCCTAAATGGGCTGAGTTCCGCCAAGCGGGATCAGCGGGAGCCGAAGCCCGCCGCCTGCATGGAATTGCGAGACATGTCGCTGGATGAAGAAATACCCTGCATGCGGAGCTTGAAGTCGTCGGCATTCGACGCGTTTTCCAGTGCGGTTTCGTAGCTGACCAGCCCCGCCTGAAATAAATCCCATAAGGACTGATCAAAGGTCTGCATTCCATATTGGGAAGTTCCAGCGGAAATTGCATCTCGAACGGCGCGTGTTTTTTCCGGCACCAGAATACATTCACGGATATAGGCGGTATTAATCATTACTTCGACTGCGGGTACGCGTCCGTCGCCATCGCATCGTTTTACAAGGCGCTGGCTGATAACTGCCCGTAACACAGCAGCAAGTTGCAGTCGAATCTGCTTCTGTTCGGGCGGCGGAAAGACGGCGATGATACGGTTGATGGTTTCAACGGCATCCAGAGTGTGCAAGGTGGAAAAAACCATGTGACCGGTTTCTGCGGCATGGATTGCGGTGCCAATCGTCTCGATGTCGCGCATTTCGCCAACCAGGATGACGTCGGGATCCTGACGCAGCGAAGCCCGAAGCGCAGCCGAAAACGAAGGCGTATCCACTTCGATCTCGCGCTGGTTTACGTACCCCTTTTTATCGCGATGCAGAAATTCGATCGGGTCTTCAATCGTAATGATGTGTTCTGCTTTCGTGGAATTGATGCGGTCAATCATCGCCGCCAGCGTTGTGGATTTCCCGGATCCAGTAACGCCGGTGACCAGAATCAAACCTCGCGGCATATCGCACACTTGCTCGACAATCTTCGGCAAATAGAGTTCATCCAGGGCGCGGATCTTGGTGGGAATCATACGCAGAACTAATCCCACATTGCCGCGCTGCTGGAAAACGTTGACACGGAAGCGGCCTAATCCGGCTACGCCGTATGCCATGTCAATTTCTGTTGTCTCTTTAAATTTTTGCTTCTGCCGCGCGGACATCATGCTGAAAGCCATTGTCAACATGTCCTCGGCGCTCACGCGAGACTGATCGGTCAGCGGAATCAGCTCGCCATCAATTCGGAGATGCGGATAGTTGCCAACCTTCAGGTGCAAGTCGGAGGCGCGTCGCTCCATCGCAATTCGAAGCAGGTCATCAATATTCATCCGACACGTTCCCCCGAAATCATGTTTGTATGATGGACCGAAACGTCACTTATCCCAAGATGACCTAAGTAATGGGACTTGCGTTAGCGCAAGGCACTCCGCGATGCTTCCTTGCGGGAAGCAAGCTTGACTTAGTCCACTCACTTAGTCCACTATGGCGACATGGAAGTCAATATTCATGAAGCAAAGACGCACCTGTCGCGGCTCCTGCGAAAGGTCGTTGATGGGCAAGAAATTGTCATCGCTAGGGCCGGGGTCCCGATTGCAAGGTTGGTCCCGGTTAAAAAGCATGGTAAGACTCGGCCATTGGGCATGGATCGCGGTCGCGTTTGGGTGGCAGATGACTTTGACGCCCCCCTGCCCGACGATTTGCTGGCTGAATTTTACGGTGGCGAACTTCCGAAGTTAGTCCAATCGAAGAAGAAATGAAATACTTGTTGGACACGATGGTGTGGCTCTGGAGCGTGGGGCCGACGGAAAGAATCGGCAGTATGGGATTGGAGATTCTTTCCAGTGCTACGGAGGAAGTCTATTTGTCGGCGGTAAGTTCCCTGGAGATTGCTATCAAAGCAAGATTAGGAAAATTTCAATTACCGGACGTTCCCGGACGTTATGTTCCTAGAAGACTGGCAGAACAGGCCATTCGGGCGCTCTCAGTCACGCAAGAACATAGCCTCAAGGTCTATGACCTGCCCATGCATCACCGGGATCCCTTTGACCGATTGATCGTGGCGCAGGCAATTATCGAGAAGATGACAATCCTCACTTCGGACCAAACTTTCGGCAAGTATCCGGTCAACGTAGTCTGGTGCGGAACCTGACGCATAAGGCCGGAACCAGAACACTGGCTTGAACGCGCCATAAACACCCACTGGCTGCTTGCTGCTGACTGGCACCGGGGTGAACCAGTTGAAGCGATCCGGTTTTTCGCCGCGAACGATAGCGAAGAATTCTTTGTGGATTGCCTTCGTGATTGGACCAACTGCGCCCTTGCCCACGGTGATTTTGTCCACGGAGCGGATAGGCGTAACCTCCGCCGCCGTTCCAGTGAAGAATGCCTCGTCGGCGATATACAACATCTCGCGCGGGATGGGAGCCTCCTGGACTGGAATTCCCAAATCACGCGCGATCTTCAAGACTGAATCGCGGGTGATGCCCGGAAGCACGGAGTTGCCCAGTGGTGCGGTTTGCAAAATACCGTTGCGAACTACAAAAACATTTTCTCCCGAGCCTTCGCTGACGTAGCCATTTACGTCCAATGCGATTCCTTCCGCGTAGCCGTTAGCCATTGCTTCCATGCGGATCAACTGCGAATTCATGTAGTTCGCGCCGGCTTTGGCCATGGCGGGAAGGGTGTTCGGCGCAAGGCGCGTCCATGACGAAATACAAACGTCCACACCGAGATCATCTTTGCTCAGGTATTTTCCCCAGGGGTAATTTATGACGTAAACCTCTACGGGACAGCCAGCCGGCGATACCCCAGCTCCTCCGTAGCCTCGCAGTGCGATGGGCCGGATGTAGCAGGGCCACACGCCGTTCGTATTCACGACCTCAACCATCGCGGAAACCAGTTCTTCGCGCGAGAATGGGAGGTCCATCCGGTAAATCTTGGCGGAGTCCAGCAACCGCTGCATGTGCTCTTCAGCCCGAAAAATGGCAGGCCCGGTGGGAAGTTCATAGCAACGGACCCCTTCAAACACCGATGAGCCGTAGTGGACCACGTGCGACATCACATGGATGTTGGCGTCTTCCCATCGGATAAGTTTGCCGTTGTGCCAGATTCTGTCCGTCTTTTGTAGAGGCATAGAATGATCTCCCTCGTGCAAGCTGCCAGTCGGCGCCGCCCATCTTTGAAGTATAAATGCAGCACCAAGAGAAACGAAATGACGCCTAAGTCTCGGAAATTAGAATCAACCGGATTCGGGGAGAGATAGTGATTCTTTGGTGTTCGGACGACAACTACGAGTTTCTAATCTTTCGGTGCCGTTGCGTAGTAACCGCTTCGCGCCTGTATTTTGTAGTCTTTGCTGTTAGGTTTGATTTCAACCTTGCGAAAGGTGCCGTCTTTGACGGTATTGGTTGGGGTATAGCCAATGTTGTATTGGCTGCGAAGTTCGTTGGCGATTTGATTAAAGGCATCTTTCAACTTATCCGCTTTGTTTCCCACATTTATGACACGTCCGCCGGTTTCCTGGCCTAGCTTTTTCATCTCTCCTTCACCGGAGTAGCCGCCAAAACCATAGAAGCCACGGTCGGCGCACAGTAATACGTAAACAATGCTGTCGGACTTCTGCGCTGCCTCAATCGCATCCTGAATCTTCAGCTGGCTGCCTTCATCCTGGCCATCCGTGAGAATAATCATCGCCTTCCGCCCTACCTGCTGTGCCAGTTCGTCATGGGATGCAAGGTAGATTGCGTCATAGAGTACGGTACCTCTAGGCCCGTTGGGGCCGCTTGGGATGGGTCCGCCGCCCATTCCTGGAATGACTCCACCTCCGCCACCGGTATTGATTCGGGCGCTATTTAATGCCGCCTTCAGCAGATGGACAGAGCTGGTAAAGTCCTGCAACAGGTCGGCATTGACGTTGAAGTCAATGACAAATGCCAAATCCTTGTCGGTGATGATTTGCGATAGGAACGCGCCCCCGACCTCCTTTTCCATTTCGAGGACATTGATTTGACTGCCGCTGGAGTCAATCAATATCCCCAACGTGAGCGGCAAGTTGGATTCGGGCGTGAAATACTTGATGATCTGGGGCTTGCCGTCCTCAAATATCTGAAAATCACTTTTGGTGAGATTGGGGATCAGCGCCCCTCTCTTATCTTTGACGTTAAAGAAGAGCTGCACCACATTCACGTTGACTTTTAACGTTTCCGTCGGTTCATTCTGGTCCTTGTCGTTTTGAGCATCAGAGTGAGGGCTGGAGGCCTGAGAAGAATCAGGAGCGCCCGATGAAGACGTTTGCGCGTAACCAATAGAAGCGAAAAGGAACGATTGTGCGCATAAAAACGAACATAGAACCGCCGCGAACCGCATTTTTAGCATGGAAAGTATTCTCTCACTGTTTTTGTTAGTCTATTTCTAACAACGTTAGATGCACCAAATGGCAGGATTCGGCATCCGATTCAGTCGAGGTTGTGTTCTTTGATTTCGAGAGGTCTGGATTTGCGTCATAGAAAAGCTTGGGGAACTACGCTTGCGGGTCTTCTGGCCCTGTCGTTCTGCATGTTTGGCGGCCTATATTGCTCGGCCCAGAAGACGCCGCCGAGCACTCAAAATCAAGACATTCCGGATGCACCTTCGGCGGTCAGGCCCCCTCAACCAGAACCTCCTGCACC
>JBOGLB010000373.1:0-5274 GCA_050745965.1 Terriglobales bacterium
CAGGAAATTCCATCGGTCCTGGCGTCGCTTCATCACGTCGTCAATCGTACGGTCCGGACCAACCTTGCCATAGTTCTTACCCGTCGCATTAAAGTTCTTATCGAACTTCTTGAGCAAATCCATCAACTTAAAATGCGTTGGCGATTGAAACGGATCATAATTCTTCATCAAACAAAGCGCCATCCCAACAATCGTCAGAAACTTTCCGCGAGCCGCATCGTTGACCTTGGCAATATCCTTAGCCAACTGATCGCCCTTCAAAAATGCGGTAACCGGAACCGCTTCCTTAGTTTCCTTATCAATCATGAGCGCCATCCCCGTCCCACAATTCGGATGACACCCGCAGGAGAGTTGGCCCCAGTCGTTGTTTTTGTCTTCGACGTGCATCAGGTCGGCCCAATCGGAGAAGGTGGACATAAATGAAATGGGGAACCAATCGCGGGCGGGCTGGCCTAATCCGGTTTGTCCTTTTACGTCGTGGGCCAAGTGCGACAGCGTGTAGCGCTGTGCTACGCGGCGGTCGTCGGTGATAGCTTCGTCACGCCCCGTAAACGAGACAGGTTGGAACGAGAGGAATCCGATTTTCTTTGGGTTATCGAGGGCGAATTTTATAATTCGTCCGACTTGTTCGTTGTTGATGCCGTTGACGATTGTTACTACCGGGACGATTTCTACTCCGGCTTTGTGGAGATTGTCTATGGCTTTCAACTTTACGTCGAACAGGTTTCCGACTTTGCGATGCGCGTTGGCAGCGTTGCCGATTCCGTCGAATTGGAGATACGCGTAACGCATTCCGGCGTCGGCGGCCTGCTGCGCGAATTCCAAACTCTTGGCAAATTCGATTCCGTTGGTTGCAGCCTGCACGCTGTTGTATCCAACTTTGCGGGCGTAGCGAACGGCATCCAGGAAATACGGAGACAGCGTCGGCTCGCCTCCCGAGAACTGCACCGACATCTGACGCCGCGGCTTGATCGTGATCGCGTTGTCGAGCATGGTCTTGATGTCTTCCCAGCTCAGTTCGTGGACGAAGCCAACCTGATTCGCGTCCATGAAGCAGGGATCGCACATCATGTTGCAACGATTCGTGAGATCAATTGTAAGAACTGAGCCGCGTCCGTACTTCACTGTCGAAGACCCGTGATGATGCAGTTTCTCGTCGTTGTGGGCGCGGATGTCGCGTCCGGGAAACACTTCTTCGAGATGTTCGGAAAAATCGGTGTCAATTGACATCACATCTTCGAAATGTCCGTGAATGGGACAGTCTTTCACCATCAAAATTTTGCCGTCGCGCTCGATGATCTGCGCTTTGATCTCTCCAGCCTTCTCGTTCATCAGGATTTCGAGCGGCAACTTGCCATCCAAAATCTGCTGGCGAATTTCCGGCACGCACTTCGGACACAGCGAGTCAGTCGAGCGCGGCCATCCCAGCGGCGGCTTCGACTTTTCGTAAGACTTGAGCAGCGGCTTATCCGACCACTTCGGCTTGGGAGAAGGATTGGGCTTAACCCGGTTGAGACGCTCGAAAACTGCCCACGCTCCTGTGGCAGCAACCGTGACTGCTTTCTCGACATACTTAACTGGCTTGTGCATAGTCTCTAGGTTATTGAAGACGTTAGGTAATTACACGAGTTACCCAACGAAAGGGGTGTTTTGCAGGTTTATTGGTGAAGTTGTGCATTGTGCGGAGGTAAGTAGTTGAAAAGGAACGGTAGTGGGTGATTTCAAATTGCCGCATTGAAACGTTGCGTCCTTCCACAGTCCACCAGGCGGGTAAGTCCCAAACTCTCACAAGCGGCGATACAACGGGATTTTGGCCTCTTGCTCTATAATTAGCCGGTGCTGACTGAGGACGACAAGACGTGGATCAAAGCGGAGCTCGAAAAGGTCGAGACCACCCTGCTGACGGAATTTCACAAGTGGGCCTCCCCGGTCGAACTTCGTCAAAAAACTCACGCGGCGGCGCTGCGTGCTCTTGACGCAGAGATGGAATCCCTTTCCGATCGCCTCAAGAATCTGGAAGGCCGCTGACCGATCACTCAAGGCTGGCGTCACACGATCCAATTAAAACCAGCATGGGACGGACGGAGCCTGTCCGGTACTCGCGCTCCGAACTAATTGAAAGAGTGCTGCGGAAATATCTTCTAGCCTCGCGGACTTCGCGAGCTTGAGCGAGAGCTGCTGAAAAAGGTGAAATTATGAACAAAGCAACGTATCCCTTGAAGCTTCCACTCTCCATCAAGAAGGCGGCTCAACGACTGGCGAAGGAAGATGGCGTGTCCTTGAACCAGTGGATCGCGGTCGCGGTTGCGGAAAAGGCGGGAATGGTAGAGACAGCAGCCGATTTCTTCAAGAAACGTGCCGGCGATGCGAGCGACTCCCGGTTGATGAAGTTCCTGCGTAATGCCCCGAGGGTTGCGCCGGAGGCAGAAGACAACGTCAGATAAACAAAGAACAGTCCGAAATTTTGAGCTTGATAGTAGCTGAAAATTACGTTCGACGTATGATCAGCGAATTGAAAAGTAAAAATATGCACAGTTTCACCCACTCATTCCAGAAAAACGGATGATGGGGCACTCGGCAGGAGAAGCGGATGCCCAAAGCTTTCAGGATATTGAGAGAAAAGATGTCTCACGCGGCGCAGAAACGTTCGCGTCAGCTTGCCGATAACCCGGCGGAGGTAAGTAGTTGAAAAGGAAGAGGGGAGTCGCACAAATCTGGAGTCAAGAGGCTTTTGCGCGAGATTCGCCTGTAGCCTCGGGACTGTCCTCGTCGTCGTGTCGGGAATCGTTTAGCACGCGCAAGTCGCCGAGCCTCATTGCGACTCCAACGACCTGACCGATGACTTCGGCGTCCTGTGGGTATTTGAGAACGGTCGCAGCAACTGGGGAGAGTGGGTGTGGTTGAAGAATGATATCTTCGCCGTTGAGAGTGCACCAGCAACAGACATGGCGTTCGCGAGTTTCCACAAAGTAGATCGGACGCTCGTATTCAGATCTCCACCCTCCCTTAGCAACTTCGTTCCTTGACTCGTCTACTTGGAGGAAGGTTCCAGGGGGAAGAAGCGGATACATTGTTAGGTCTTCACTGCCGATGTAACCATAAGTGAATTCATGACTCGCAAACTGTTCGAGATAGCTGAGTGGGACCACGCCCCACGTCTCGACCATTCGGCTAAAGTTAGTGGTGCGGCGGCTGTCAAAACCGGGATCCAGGCGCACCGGGATTGTGATCGAGGAAACGTTCCCCAATGCGCCCGAAAAATGGGATCTTGTCGGCGTGGAAACATCAATATCTTTCGCCGTGCCATTAAGATTTACGCCAAACCAGGATAGAAGCTCTCTTATGTCTTTGCGATAGACGACAGCAAGCGAATAAAAACGGTGAATGCTCGGGATGATCCCTTTCGTTTCTATGTCGGAAAGCCTGCTGGGAGGAATCAGGAATTCATGGTTGTGGTATTTGTCTGCAATTTTCGTACTTGCATTCTCGACATCCCGCATCGTCAAGCCGAGCCGTTCCCGCAGCAACCGAAGATGGTGCCCGCCAGATAACACAGTTAACCTTTCTTAGTAAAGCGAAACCACCTTCACATATTGTTGCCCATTGAGATGCCTAAACTCTGCCACAAAAATGGGATTTACTCTGTGACTCCTCCGAACGAACATCTGTGAATTAGTTGTCCGGATGAGTGAAGGTAGTCCAGTAGGAATCGTAAGTTCCGTTCCGGATTTCGCCTCCACCTCCCTTTTGGAAGAACACTCCAATCCACATTCATGGATACAGCAGAAACGGTTGCAGGCATTAACTATGTTTAATATTTCCGGCTTTTGTAAAAAACAGTGACGTGAAGTTTCAATCCGAAACGGGAATTGTAAAATCGGGCCGGAGTTCAATATTGGCATCGCCGCTTCCCATGACCGCCGAGATCAAGGCTGTGTTAGTCACTCGCGACACACAGATGATTGACATTTTCTCGAGCCGATTCCGAAGTCTGGGGGTTGAGACAGAGAGCGTTGACGACCTAACGACAGCGGCGAACAACTGGCTAAGGACGAAGATAGAAGCGATTGTTCTCGACTTCGATGGAGTCGGCGATCAGCTTCCGATTTTCGCGGAACTTCGCAAGAACCCCTCAAACCGGGATGCGGTTCTTATTGGTGTCGCCACGGGACTTCCCACCAAGCAGTTAGCTTTCAAAAACGGCGCACAATTCATACTGCCACGTCCTTTTGCCTCGGATGAAGTGGATCGCGCTCTTCGTGGGGCGCACCGCCTCATGCTCCAGGGACGCAGGGAGTATTTCAGACTCACGGTCTCACTCGATGTTTCTCTTCGCAGAAATTCGGGTTCAACGATTGAGTGCAAAACGATTAATCTCTCGCGGAAAGGAATGGCAATCAGCGCCAGAGAACCGCTGACCGTAGGAGAACCCGTGAATCTCACCTTCCGGGCGCCGGCATCCGAAGTCGAGTTGACAGCACAGGCGACAGTAATGTGGGACGACCGTCACGGGAAGGCTGGATTGCGATTCGATTGTATAGGCGAGCACATTGAGCGGCATCTGTACACCTGGCTTGATGAGGAATGTTTACTTTGGCACAAAGTTAGCTAGAGCGCGGCCAGCCATCGCGGCGGGACAACAAAGGGCAGCGATTGTGAGGGACATTGAGGTCAATTCTATTAGTCGAAGATAGCCGATTCATGCGCATTGCTACGGAGCGGACTCTGACTCGCGCTGGATATACAGTTATTAGCATCAGTGATGGAGAGGAGGCGTTGCGTGCTGCCGCAGAACAAGTCCCCGACCTCGTCCTTTTGGACATGCTATTGCCAAAACTTGGAGGGCAAAAGGTTCTCCAGGCACTTAAAAGCAATACTGCCACCGCACATATTCCAGTAATTGTGTTAAGCAGTCTTCCGCAAGCAAACGAAGAAAAACTAAAGGAAGAAGGCGCAATTGCTTATTTTGAAAAATCAAAACTTCTCGTGGGTGACAGTTCGGACCTTCTCGTAAAGGCCATCGAGAGGGTGCTTAGAGGCAAGGGTCTTCGCCCGACTTCCTCGATGTGAATGATCGCTCGGAGGATTCACTTTGCGGGTAATGCTGGTGGAAGATTCGATAGTGGAAAGAAGACAAGTAGGGAACTACCTTTCAGACTGGAATATCGACTTTCTACCAATTGCGGATGGCAGAGACGCCTTGGATGTACTACTGGCTCCTGAGGTGCCGAGTCTGATACTTCTTGACTTGGCCCTCCCCGGACTTGACGGAAT
>JBOGLB010000374.1:0-3823 GCA_050745965.1 Terriglobales bacterium
TTGTCACTCCGAACGGACGTTTTAGCCCGGAGGAATCTGCTGTTCTCGCGGGCTCAAAGCAGATTCCTCCGCGCGAAGTCCGTTCGGAATGACAAGAAATACAGGGATTTCCAAGCGAAACGACAACTCTAATGCTTCTCCACGCTGGAAATACATTCTTCCAGCACCTGCATTGCAATGTCCGCTTCCTCTCGTGTAACGATCAGCGGCGGAGCAATTCGAATTGTGCTCGGCCCACATCCCAGGAATAGGACTCCGCGTTCGAACGCCAGCTCGATGATTCGGTCCCGTTCGGCCGCGGCATATTCCTTGGTCTGTTGATCCTTGACGATCTCCACTCCAATCATCAGCCCGCGCCCGCGCACGTCTCCAACAAGCTTGTGCTTGCCGGGCCACGGGGCCATTTGCTTCAACATATGGTTCCCGACCTCGGTGGAATTCGTCATTAAGTCTTCGTTTTCAATCACGTTGATTGTGGCCAGCGCCGCCGCAATGCATACCGGATTGCCGCCGAAAGTTGACGCGTGCGATCCCGGTACCCAGTCCATGATCTCGGCTTTGCTCATTGTGATGCCCAGGGGCATACCCGAAGCAATACCCTTCGCCATGCAAACAATATCCGGATGCACGCCAGTGTGCTCAATCGCCCACCATTTCCCAGTACGTCCCACGCCGCTCTGCACTTCATCCGCGACCAGCAGAATTCCGTGCCGGTCACAAATGCGGCGAAGTTCATGCATGAACACATCGGGCGCAACCACGTATCCCCCTTCACCCTGAATAGGTTCCACGAAAATCGCAGCCACTTCCTCAGCAGGGAGCGTCGTCTTAAATAATTTGTCTTCGATGAAACGCGCGCAACTCAGCGAAAAAGCCTCGGCACTCTGCCCTCCGCCGCGACGATATACATCGGGATAAGTCACATGTGTAACGCCCGGAACCGGAGATCCGAAACGCCGCTTCTGCTGCGGCTTGGAGCCGGTTAGAGATAACGCGCCCATTGTGCGCCCATGGAACGCGCCAAAAAAAGCGATCACGTTCTGCCGTTTGGTGTGATAGCGGGCAAGCTTCAACGCACATTCAACAGCTTCCGCGCCAGAGTTGCCATAGTAAAACTTATGCGGGCCGGGCATGGGCGCAAGTCTCGTCAATCGTTCCGCCAAGGTGACCAGACTCTCGTAATAAAAGTCGGTGCCGGACATATGAATCAATTCGCCGGCCTGCCGTTTGATCGCGGCAACCACCTCGGGATGGCAATGTCCGGTGGACGTGACTGCTATGCCGGCTGAGAAATCCAGAAACTCGTTGCCGTCCACATCGGTGACAACCATACCGCGGCCCTGCTTGGCGACCAGCGGATAGGAACGTGTGTAAGAGGGCGAAATATACTTCGCATCGCCAGCCAATATTCGTGCTGCATTTGGACCAGGAAGAGCGGTGATGATCTTCGGCCCGATTAAGGTAGCGGTTGCCATAAATCCTCCAGAAATCGCGATTGCAAGTGGGTAATTATTGGGCGGGAAACGCTAATAAAACATTCCGCCAAGGCCCGTCAGAATTCGGAGAGGCTAGAACTAGTCGCTGCCAAAGAGGCTGGGACGTACTTGAGAGGGAAGCACCGCTAAATGACGGCGCGGACAAACCAGCGAATGCAGCCAGCAAAAAGGCAAATGCGAATTGGGTCGTTGAAGCCGCATACACAGACTATCTCTAGTCACATTATAGCCCCGCGCGCAAATGCCCGTAACCCCCTTATGGGCAGCACCAATGGTGACCTTTCGCGCCGAACCAACGAAACGTCACAAATTATACAAACTCATGACAGTCCCATGACAAGCCGCTGTCAGCGTTGGCTAGGATTCGAATCTGGTCACCACTGCTTCAGGCCAAACGCTGTTCAAAGCCGGGTTTACCGGAACTCAGCGGACTAGGTTCGAACACTATAAAGGAGAATCCCCCATGCATCGCCGTGCAATCGCCCTTACGTTCATTTTTGTGCTCATGGTTTTTTCCACCGCATCCTTCGCCCAATATCAACTCACTAATCTGGTTTCAAACCAGGTAGGGCAGGCAAAACACATTGATCCTGAACTGGTAAACGGATGGGGTCTCGCTCGTTCCGCGACCTCACCATTCTGGGTCAGCGATCAAGGTTCCGGCTGGAGCACTCTCTATAACGCTGCCGGCCTCAAGCAGGGTCTCGAAGTTGAGATTCCGTCCGCGAGCGGCTCGGGAACCGGCTCGCCCACCGGAATCGTATGGAATGGCTCCCCGGATTTTCAGGTAAATGGAAAATCGTCCATCTTCATCTTTGCAACATTGGATGGAACCATTAGCGCGTGGGCGCCAGGGGTTGATGCCAATAATTCAACCATTGTCGTGCCCGCCTCAGGAGGCGCTTCCTACACCGGTTTGGCGGTCACCAGCAATGCCTCCGGAAATTTTCTTTTCGCCACCGACATTGCCAATAACAAGGTAGACATGTATGACGGCACCTTCACCTTGGTGAAATCATTTACTGACACCAGCCTTCCCCCAGGTTTTGCTCCTTTCGGTATTCAGGATATCAATGGCCTGCTGTATATCGCATTTGCCGATACGTCGGGTGCGCCGGGCGGATTCATTGACATCTACAGCGAAGACGGCACTTGGCTGAAGACTCTCAGCAAGGGCAAACCCTTGAACCAGCCTTGGGGCATCGCCGCCGCTCCAAAGAACTTCGGACCACTCAGCAATACTTTGTTGGTCTCGAACAACACCAATAGCGGCACTATCAATGCCTTTAATGCCATCACCGGCGAGTTTGTTGGGACGATTAAAGACACCGGCGGCAAGGCGATCCACATCAATCAGCTCTGGGGAATTGAGTTTGGTGGCGGGGCAGCCAGCAACGGACGCACCAATGAGTTGTTTTTCACGGCAGGCCCTGCGAACAACCTGGCTGGAACCTTCGGCTCGATTTCTCCTAAGTAGTTTGACAACTGCAACGCGACAAGCCAAAGGCCGCCTGTTTCCAAGGCGGCCTTTGCGTTTTCAGCAGCGGCTTATTGCAATGCTGATTGCGTCAGTTTGACGGCGCAGTAGGGATTTGCGATTCCACCGGCGACATGGCAGTTCTGTCCGTTTACCGAACCCGGTGCTAGCGTACTGAAGTACAGGTTGGTTCCACCATTGGCGACCTGATTGTCCACGACAATACTGCTTGTACCGCCGAGCTTATTCGGAGCTGTGACGCAAGTGGAAGTCGGGCTGTTATTCGAACAACTTGAAGAAGCCGGAAGTCCGGCGGTAATGCTCGAACTCTTTACGAATCCGTCGTTAGTACCGCCCACGCCGAAAAATAACCGGTCCGTGCTTCCGTCGAAAAACTCCGTCAAGGGAGAGCACTCATCGCCCTTGGAAGAATTCACCACCCATGTTGTAGTAGGCTTACCAACCGCACTGCCTGTAGTGACAATCTGGCCGTTGACGAAGGGGTACAGGTACATCTTGGGATTCGAGGGAGCCAATGTCCCGCCGCGTCCCGGTGTTCCCGACACGAATCCGCAAGCCATTACGTGGCCGTTCGTCGTGCCGTTAGTCCAAAATTGGTTATCGAAGTCTCCTGCATGAACATTTCCCCCCGTGCAATCGCCTGCCCCGGTTGCTGATCCGAGGTCCACCGTGTTCGAGTCGCTGACCGGTGTGGACGATGTGAAGTTCGCAGGTAGCTGGCTTATCGCCCCACCGATCCCTAGGACGATGCTACATCCGGTGAACGCGAATACATGATCAACTGCGGGGTTTGCGCTGTCGTTCACGATGATTGGCGGATCAACAATAC
>JBOGLB010000375.1:0-7692 GCA_050745965.1 Terriglobales bacterium
TGCTACAGGATGGATTTGGAGACCCAAAGTACCGTCCGTGCCCTCTACTCATCAAAATGGTGGACGCTGGCTGGCTGGGAAAAAAGAGTGGCCGGGGATTTTACAAATATTGAGGATTAGGCAGCCACAAACGTCCTTGTCTTGGGGGCGGAGTTTCACTTCCCTGAGGAGACTAGGACGTCGGCCCCCGCCGCCGGCATTTCTATGACAGAGAAAAGCTCTGTAAAGAACGATCTCTACGTCTACGGATTGGGCTGTGCTCTCGGAATTTGCGCCGGCATGATTGACCTGGTGCTTGGCGATTTGCTGATCACTGCCTTGTTTGTATTGATTTCGACCATGGTTTTGGGCGCTCTTCGCCCTGAAAAACCATGGCGCTGGACGGTCGTCGTCGGCATTTTTGTCCCCCTAATACGGCTTGGGGCTTACCTACTACTCGGACGAAAGCCCTATCTGGCACAAATCTACGAATCGGCTCTCGGCTTTGTTACCGGAATTGCGGGCGCTTACAGCGGGGCGGTAGCGAGAAGAGCTGTACACGAACTTTTTGGGAAGCAATAGTTCCTGGGAAGCGCGACAAGCAGTGAACCTCGGCTAGCTAGAAAGTTACTATCGCTTTCACAGGCGTCACGAGTATGCTGCAAATTATGGGAGTTTCGGTTTCGGTGCTCGCCAGTGGGAGCAGAGGGAACAGCACCATCGTTGAAAGTTGCAATACAAAGATTCTGGTGGATGCGGGAATCTCATGCCGGGAGACGTTCAAACGGCTGAAGGCGTCGGGCCGGGACGCACATTCGCTTTCGGCGATTATCATTACCCACGAGCATTCCGACCACGTTTACGGCCTTCTTGTCCTTTCGACCAAGCTGAATATCCCGGTATTTATGACGGGCGCGACTCATGAAGCCTGGGCGAAGAGCCTGAAGGACGGCGGTGGGGGAAGCCCCAAGATAACCAAGCTTGAAACATTTTCGTCGGGGCAGACTTTCTCAATCGGAGATATTACGGTTACCCCATTCACGATCCCCCACGATGCCGCCGATCCTGTAGGTTTCACCTTTCGCGCCGAAGGTATTAAGGTCGGCATCGCAACTGATTTGGGATACATCCCACCCAATGTTTGCGACCACTTGCATGGCTGCGATGTATTGGTGATGGAGTCGAATCATGACCTCGAAATGCTTCGTGGCGGCCCTTACCCGTGGTCGGTTAAACAGCGTGTTATGAGCAGAGTAGGACATCTCTCGAACGAAGCCCTCGCGGATTTCTTTACCAGCGACTATGATGGAAGTGCGGCATACGTGGTGCTGGCGCATCTCTCGGAGCACAATAATCATCCCGAACTCGCCCGAAAAGCGGCGGAGAGGGCGCTTGGCCCGCGGCAGACCCTGCTGCGCAATCGCGTGATGCTGGCGGTGCAAAGTGCGCCATTGGAAGCGATTCAACTGTAGCCCCTTATGAGTGAGTGTATTGATCCGATAGTAGGCAAGATTCTTGCCGGCTGGCGTTACGACATTTCTGGGCTTGCGCCGGAGATGTGCGGGGACTATGAGGATCACTTTTCCGCTTGTGAACATTGCCGGTCCCGTCAACGTCTGCATCGCACCATAGACATTGCACTGATCGTCCTCGCGTCAGTTTCCGGAGCACTCTTCCTGTTGGCCTTCGGTGTGATTCGACATTTTGAGCCGCGCCATACATTTTGGCTTGAACTGGCTGCCCTGGCTGGGTTCGCGTTGTCGGCCCTAATTTGGCTGGTGGTCGCGGTCGCAACTCCCGCGCCTATGACAATGGTGGATGTCGCCAAGATCGGCGCCCGCCATGTGCATGACCATCTTCCTCCCGAAATCAGGGAACACATCCCCGAAGAGCTTCGCCTGAAAATCACCGGTTCCTAGCCTCCCTCCCCGGGGACGGGTTTCCCCATTATTACTGCAACAAAGTTGGACTGAAGTGCGTATCTCTTTCAGGCCCCTGCCACGGTTAAGGCTTACTTTTGGGGTTCGAACTCGTCCAACTCTTCATGATTCTGCGTGATCTCATCGGCGACGTTGTTCGAACATTATGGGCGCATAAGCTTCGTACGTTTCTGACGATGTTCGGAATCGCGTGGGGAATAGTATCCATTGTGCTCATGGTGGCTGCCGGCGAGGGGTTGCGGAAAGGTCAGGAGGAGCAGGCGCAGACTCTGGGCAAGGACTTGATGATCGTTTTTCACGGGCGCACTAGCCTGCAGGCTGGAGGAGCGCGCGCTGGCCGGACGGTGCACTGGCTCGATACAGACATTCCGTCGCTTCAATCGGAGTCTCCGGATTGCGAAGATGCCATTCCCGAGCTCGAACGCGATGATATGCGCGTGCACAGCAACTACAACAATGCAGCATTTACCGTGACCGGGTCGTTTCCTCCGTTTGGTTCCATTCGCAGTCTGGGTGTTGGCAAGGGGCGCTTCTATGATTGGGGGGACCAGAGGCAGTCGCGGCGGGTCGCCTTCCTGGGTACGGATGCGGCCAAGCAGCTTTTTCCCGGCCGTGATGCCGTGGATCAGAACGTCTATCTGAATGATATTCCCTACGTTGTCGTTGGGGTCATGGCGGCCAAGAAGCAGGATTCGAGCTATGACGGATGGGATGTGAACAAAGTATTTATTCCGTTTTCGGCCATGCGGCGTGATTTTCCCAACAAGCCTCCACAGACGGCGGACAGTTTTGATCAGCTTCTGGTCACGCCGAAATCAGTTGAGCAACACGAAGCCTGTAAACATGAAATCCAGGTGGTTTTGGGACGGCTGCACAATTTTGATCCCACCGACAAAGAGGCGTGTCCCATCTGGGACACGGTGCAGGAAGCCAAAGCTTTTCGTCAAATGACCGACGGGATGAAATATTTTCTGGGCGCGGTGGGAATGGTAACGCTTTTTCTGGGCGGCCTCGGCGTCATGAACGTCATGATGGTTGCGGTGCGGGAGCGAACTCGAGAAATTGGCGTTCGCAAGGCGCTTGGAGCGCCAGCTCACACCATCTTGCGGCAATTTTTTATTGAAGCGCTATTGATCGCGGGCCTCAGCGGTGCGATTGGGATGGGCGTCGCTTATGGACTTTGCGGCCTGGTGGATCTATTGCCCATGCCTGCTTTCTTTGCGGGATTGCTACCCACATGGCAATCCGGGCTGGTGGCTTGCGGAGTGTTGGGAACCATCGCGATTCTTTCGGCGCTATATCCCGCGCGGAAAGCGGCATCCGTAGACCCCATCGAAGCGCTGCGATTTGAGGCGGGAGGATAGGAGTCCGATGGAGTGGCGGGCGCCATCGAGAGCCTTGATAACCGATGCTATTTGAAATCATTCGCGAAGCCTGGGTGGCTCTAAAGCGCAATTACACTCGCACCCTGCTGACCATGCTGGGCATTGTGTGGGGCATTGTCACCGTTACGTTGCTGATCGCCTACGGCTCAAGTTTCCGGAAAATTCTCGTTGGCGGTTTCGATGCTTTCGGGAAGAGCGTGGTCATCTGCTGGCCGCAGCAGACTAGCGAGCAGCCCGGGGGACAACGCGCCGGCAAGAAAGTTGTGCTCGAAAAAGCGGACATTGAAGAGGTCAAAGAGATGGCCCCGCTGGTAAAGCATGCGTGCCTCGAAACCGTGCGCAGGCCTGGAATTGCTTATGGAGACCGCCTGGTTGGAACCGCCGCGATTCGCGGTGTCTGTCCGGAATATGGAGAGATGCGAAATGAGGTTCCATCCGAAGGGCGCTGGATCAGCGCCACTGATGAACTGGAAAGGCGGAGAGTGTGTTTTCTCGGTGGCCGGATTCGCGAGCAGTTATTCAGTGGACGCCCGGCGGTGGGCGAGACCGTAGAAATTGCCGGTGTGCGTTTTACCGTAATCGGAGTTATGGCACGCAAAATCCAGCTGAGCAATTACTTTTCGAGCGACGACGATTCAGTCTGGATTCCTTATTCCGCCGCTGGCGATCTGTGGAACACGCGCTACGCGGCGGTGATGGTTTTCGAGCCTATCGCTCCGCAGTACGAAAAGAAGGCGATGGCGCAAGTGCTCGCGGCAGTTGCGACGAGGCAGCAGTTTTCGCCAACTGATCCAAAAGCCTTTCAGATGTTTGGGCGCGACGAATTCCGGCCGGTGATTGACGCGCTGACTATCGGATTGCAGGTCTTGCTCGCGTTCGTTGGCACGTTGACACTAGGGATTGGCGGCGTCGGTGTGATGAACATCATGCTGGTTTCCGTGGACGAGCGCATCCGCGAAATTGGGTTGCGCCGCGCTCTGGGAGCGCGAAAGCGGCATATTAAATTGCAGTTTCTGGCAGAGACTCTGTTGATTATGCTGCTCGGCGGAGCGATTGGGGTGGTGGTCAGCTACGTTATTGCCGCAGCCGTCGGCACGCTTCCGCTGATGGGACCGTTGTTTAAAGATAACTCCGGCAAGGCCGATATCCACCTGCGAATCTCCATGACGACTGTAATGATCTCAACGCTGGTGCTGTTGATAGTAGGTGTTATCAGCGGATTGGTGCCGGCGATGCGAGCTTCGAAATTAGATCCCGTCGAGGCGCTGAGATACGAGTAGAAGCAGCCCGGTAGGCCACCGCGGATAATCGCGACGTGATCTCGTTACTTCCTTCTGTGGGCCGCGAAGAATCCTTTAGCCTCTGGGGCAGGCTGAGCGTTGTCCGCCGCAGCCGCCGCCTGGGCAAGGGTATTAATTCTGTCTTTCCAGATAATGATGCTGTCCTTGGCTGCCTGAGCGTCGGGAGCATCGGGCGCGAGGGCTAAGTATTGCTGCATGTGAAAAATGGCGGTGTCGTAGAGTTTTTGCTCGCCCGCCAGAGTCGCCAGATTGAACTGTCCTTCCGGCCAGGTGGGAAAAATATCCAAAGCAGCCTGATATTCCTTAACGGCTTTTTCTGTTTCCTTCTGTTTGAAGGAGTACTCGGCTAAAACCTGATGTTCACGGGCGGCTTCTGGCATCTGAGGCTTCGATGGCGCCTCGCGCCACGCTTTTGCCTGCGCTTCGAATTGCTGCAAGGTAGCGTCCTGTTGAACCTGCTCTTGTTGACGGGCTGCAGCGGCGAGGAACTCCAAGGCGGCGGCAAACTTATCGGCGTGGTAAACAAAAATGCAGTCTTCGCGGTCGTGGCTATAGTCCTGCCAGCTTACCGTGCAGTCGCCGGGATGGGTCGGGTCTCCGCCTTCTCTGACGGCGACGACGCGCGCCAGTGCGATGCCGTAATGATACTGGCGATCCGAATACACAAGATACTGGTCGTTGAGTTGGGTAATCGAAAAAAATCGTTTCATGGAATCCGTGATCCACTTGGTCGCCTCGGCCTGATCGGCTGGGACTTTTCCTTTTTTCGCTCCCCAATGACCGCCAGCGTTGCCGGCGACCTGTGCGAACGAGCTGGCAGGGACCAGCAATGATAGAGCCAGCGCTAAGGTCGCGATCGTTCTGGTATTTCGATTCAAACCACGCATAGGAATCATTCTCCGTTAATCGCCGAGGGTCAGCATTCAAGCTTATAAATCGGGTCTCCTAAAGCACAACATGAAACCTGTCCGTGGTGTTCCTTTCGTAACCTCGTCGTAATCTTTGGCCGCGTCTGCTTCTCCGAAGGTAACCTTGTCCTGCTCTCCCCCTGGTCTCATACTCGACCGTGCGCGTGTGTTCGCGGGCTCGGAAAGCTGAACAGGAGACCGACTTGTTCCGGCATCATCCATCGAAAATCACAGAGCACAGCCAGTTCGTAACATCGTCCAGACGCTCCCGGAATCAGGGAATCCTTTTGACGCTGCTGGCTTGGCTGGCGCTCTGGGCGGGCACTGCTGCGCTGCCTCTTCGGGCCGACACCTGCTCCTATACGTATCAGTGCAGTAGCCAGCAGTGCGCGGACGTAATGGGAGGCATGAGTGGAACCCGTAGCCAGTCCGGCGTAACGCTTGCTCAGTGCGAGTCGGCGCGCAGTCAGATTGCCAACATGTCGTCGCGCTGTACCTGCACGCCGGACGGCGGCGCTGCCGATGGGAGCGCTGCGTCAGGCAGCGACGTCAAGATGGCGGTCGGCCACAATCTACAGCAAAACATGGTCAGCATGGGCGCCAACATGATGGTTTCGAATATCCAGAACCCCTACGTCAACAAGTTCATGTCGAGCTTCACCAACACATTTCTGCAAACCATGTTCGACAATCAAGCCGAAGCACAGCGGCAGCGGCAGATCATTGACCAACAACTGGCGGAGCAACAGCGGGAACGAGAGGAGCAGCAGCGCATCGCGGAGCAGCAACGGATTGATGCCATGTTCGCGCGCCTGAACCGCGAACTCAAGCTTGAGCACATGCCCTTTAACCTCACACTAAAGGCCATGAACACGCCCACGGATTTGGAACTGAAGAGCATGAGTTCCGATGGGCCCGATGATCTGAAACTGAAAATCAGTGCCGCCAACTCGACTTCATACGGACTGAAAGGGCTTCCCGGAATGTATGTCGGCGGCCCTGCCGGGTCTGATGAGACCGATCAGCAATCAGCCCCGGGCGACTCAGCAAGTGGCGGCGCGGTACGATCCGCCAATCCGAACCTCGTCTCTGGCCCAGGAACAGGTACGACCGGTCCCGGGATACCGGGATTGTCTGGCATCTATCTGGATGGAGTTTCTCCGAACCAGGCGCCGCAACTGGCTCAGGCTGCGGAAAAGCTATCCGGACCGGAGCGCGATCTGGCGCAGGACACGGCCTTGCAAGCGGCGCAGAAGAACCCCGCTTTGACGACTCCTTCGCAAGATCCGCAAGTCCAGAAGTTTCAGCAAACGGTGCAGGAATATGATCAGGCGGCATCCGAGGCGAAGAAGGCTCAACAGCAACTGAGCAATGGGCAGGCCAGCGTGGACGCCGACCACACGGTAATCGAGATTGCCCGCGGCAAAATGGACTCCGCCTCGGCAACGCAGGCACAGCAGCAGGCGTTCAGCCAGATGGTTCAGGCAGCGAAGACGGACGAAGACGCGGCGGCAGCAGGCCAGCAGATTTTCGACAACGCAAACGCCACGCTCGTCCTCACCCGGACCAAGGCGGCCACGGCGCTGGCCGCTTTGTCTGGGCCGCCGAGCGCGTCCAATGATGCGTCCGTCGTGGATCTGAGCCAGGCAACCCACATGCAGCCGAGCATTCTAAGAGCCTCATCCACTCCGATTGCGACTCCGGCTCCGATACGGGTTCCAGCAGTCACTTCGACTTCTGCGCGTGCGGCCGCTCCAACACGAGCGACCCCGAGGGCGACACCTCCGCAGCTTTGCACCCAGCTAACACAAGCACAGGACGCTTTGCGCCGACTAATGCGCACCCAGGAAACGCAATCTGAGAACCGGGAGCAATGGGAAAACGAAATTGACGCCGACTCCGACGACGCGTTACAACGTGGGCTCGACATGCTGCGCGATTACGGTGGTGAAAAGCTAAGTGCGCGCCTTGAAGAAATGATCAGGGGGCAAGATAAGGAAATTGCAGCGCTATATGTGGAGATTTCAGACAAGAAAGGCTCTGAGGTTGGCGATCTCCAGAAAAAGTTCGAACAGTTGGATCTGAACAAAGCACGGCTGCAAGATGCTTTGAAACGTGCCGAAGTTGACAAGAAACACCTGGATGAACTGGCAAACGAGCGCGACTTTCTCGATTGGAC